>PFOA01000005.1 GCA_002792275.1 Candidatus Saccharibacteria bacterium CG_4_10_14_0_2_um_filter_52_9
GCCAACAAATTAACGGCTCTCAAGGCCAAGAGTGTGGCGCTGGATCAGCAATCTGAAAGCCTTACCAAAGCAAAAAAAAGCATTACAACCTATGCCGATTTGCAGAAGGTCACTCAACAAATAGTCCCCGAGGATAAGAGCCAGGCGGCCGCTGTTCGTGAAATCGTCAACATTGCTGCTGCTAATGGTATAAGTCTTGGTTCGATTACTTTTCCAGCCTCAACTCTGGGCAATACGCCAACCGGAACAACTGCCAGTACCGCCAAACCGGCCGCCGCGGCTCCAGCCACGAACAGTAAAACCGGTGCTCTGTCTCAGCTCCAGCCGGTTAAAGATATATCCGGTGTCTATCAATTAATTATTACTGTGCAGGGCGACAGCAACAAACCCGTGCCATATAATAAGTTTGTAAACTTTTTGGCCGATCTTGAGCATAATCGACGCACCGCTCAGGTCAGTACCATTAACCTCACGCCAGAGACAACAAACCGAAACTTGGTCACTTTTACCCTAACCATTAACGAGTATATAAAGCCATGACTAAAAAAGATTTGACCCTGAAAACCAGCTTGGCGCAACTAAGCAAGCTAGTCCTGAAATTGCGTCGCTATAGCTTGCTGGCCTTTATTGCACTGGTGGTTCTAATTTATGGCTTTCTGCTGTTACGCATCAACAATCTGGGTAGTACGCCGCCCTCGAACGGCGCCATCATCAACGAGTCCGGCAAAACCAAAGTACCACACATTGATGAATCAGTCGTCCGCCAGCTCAAAGCTTTGCAAGATAACAGTGTCAGCGTTCAGACCCTGTTCGACGAAGCTCGCAGTAACCCTTTCCAGTAATCTACGACTGGTTGTAACTGCCGGTTTGCTCTTGGTAGACGGGTGGCACAGCCTGACCCTGGTGTCCGCCCTTCTGCATGAAAGTCTCGCGGGCCTGCAAAATCTGTTGGGCATAAAAATTCGGATTCGGGCAATAAGTAAACACAAAGTTGCCGCGATGGCCGGCGGTTTCAGCCTTGAGCAAGCCGTAGTTAAACATATGGGTCAGGATGCCGTTCTGCTCGGCGGTGATGTCTTCCAGGCTGTGTAGTGACAGCTGGCTGGATTGGCGGTCGAACAGGCTGGATTGGCTGATTTGCGTCAGGCTGTCGCTGGTTACTATCCACCTGTTATTACTGTAGACATAGTTGGCTATCAGGCCGTAGATCATGCCAATGATGGCACAGACCAAAAACACAGCACCACCGTAACGGCTGGCCTGACTGCTGTTATCACCAGCAAACTGTGGAACGACAACAAATGCCAACACGGCTACTATGGTCAGCAGAAAAACAATCATGGCGTAGGCAGTAATGATACCGATCGGGTGCCGCTTAATAGAACAGATTACCTGTTCGTCTGGCTGCATAACCGCCAGGTCGTTGGCAACCCGGGTTTTCGGATCATACTGGGGCTGATTCTGCGGCTGAGTGTCCTGGGGATTCATAACTTTTAGTATACCTTACAGCAGTGACGACTGGCCGCCGGCTTTCTTAGGTTTTTTGCCCAGATGCTTATAGGTTTTGGGTGTCACCTTGCGGCCGCGCGGGGTGCGCTCCAGCAGGCCGATTTGCATCAGATACGGCTCGTAAAAATCTTCGATGGTGCCGCGTTCCTCGGACGTCAGAGCGGCCAGAGTTTCCACTCCCACCGGGCCGCCGTCGTAATTTTCAATAATTGCCGCCAACAACATGCGGTCGGCGGCATCCAGACCCAGTTCATCGATATCCAAGAGTTCGAGAGCCTTGTGGCTTAGCGGTGCGTCAATGATGCCGTCGCCGTTAACGTCGGCGTAATCCCGAACGCGCTTCAGCAATCGATTGGCGATGCGCGGTGTCAGCCTTGAACGCTTGGCCAGTTCGGCGGCGGCCGGCTTATCAATCTTTACTTTGAGAATGCCTGCGGCTCGCTCAATAATCTGCTGAACCTCGTCCGGGGTATAAAAATCCAGCCGGTGAATCATGCCAAAACGGTCGCGCAGTGGTGCCGCCAGCTGGCCGGTGCGAGTGGTAGCGCCAATGATGGTGAACCTGGGCAGGTCCAGGCGCAGTGAGCGCGCCGACGGCCCTTTACCAAGCATAATGTCGAGTTTGAAGTCTTCCATGGCGCTATACAGTACCTCTTCTACCGTGCGGTTGAGGCGGTGGATTTCATCAATAAATAAGATGTCGCCGTTTTGCAGATTGGTCAGCAGACTGGCCAAGTCGCCGGCTCGCTCTATGGCCGGACCACTGGTAATGCGGATCTGGGTGGCCATTTCGTGAGCGATAACACTGGCCATGGTGGTTTTGCCCAGGCCGGGCGGCCCGTGCAGTAATATGTGATCCAGCGGCTCGCCGCGCTTGGTGGCGGCATCAATCGCCAGCTGTAAGTTCTGCTTTAATCGCCCCTGCCCTATATAGTTGGCAAAATCACGCGGTCGGAGCGTAATCTCCAACTCGACTGCCTGAGGTTCATCCGGCTCGGGCGCGGCATTTACAATCCGGTCAATCATTATCTACATTATACCTTACGGGGAGCTTTAGGGAACGTGAACTGGGCTCCAGCAGGTGCGCAGGTCTTGGTCTTGTGTGGCAAGTTCGGTCAGGTCTGTACTGTCCAGTTCGAAATCGAAGATGTCGATGTTTTCTTTGACACGGCTGGGTGTGACCGACTTTGGCAAAACTACCAGGTCTTGTTGGATTAACCAGCGCAGCATTACCTGGGCGTAGGTTTTGCCGTGCTTGGCGGCAATTTTGGCCACCACCGCATTGTTCATAGCCTTGGCGTGGGCCAATGGTGAATAGGCCTCTACCACAATGCCGTTATCCTGACAGTACTTGATTAGCTCCGGCTGTTGAAGAAAAACATGCAGTTCCACCTGGTTAACGTCCGGCAGTACCTCGGCATAGTCTTTCATTTCCTCGAGGTGTCGGATGGTGTAATTGCTGACACCGATGGATCGGGCTTGCCCGGCTTTGTAGGCTTCTTCGACAGTCCGCCAGGTTTTTTTGCGAAGTATGGTAACCGGAAAATGTAGCAACAGCAGATCCACGTAATCCGTTTGGAGATTCTCCAGTGATTCGGCAAAAGCCCTCTTGGACTTATTCTCGCCAAAGTTCTGAACGGCGATTTTAGTGGTCAAGAATATCTCGTCGCGTTTTAAGCCCGAGGCCTTCCAGGCCTCGCCCAGAAACTGCTCGTTGTCGTAGGCCTGGGCGCTGTCAAAGTGCCGGTAGCCGGCTTCAATGCCAGCCGTAAACGAAGGATTAAACTCTGTTTGGTCTTTTACCTGCCACAGGCCAAGACCAATCTGGGGGATTTTGTGCCCGTCGTTCAGCTCCAGGCTGGGTACGCTCATGTTGTTACGACCTTTAGCGCCTGCTTGATCCGCTCCTCAGTCGGCAACTTTGGATCAACTTTATGGAGAGCGCTAGCCGCGTCCTGCACCGTATAGCCAAGCGCCACCAAGGCCTCGACCGCCTCGTCTTTAAGCGCAGTGTTGTCGCCCTGCAACATGCCGGTCGATTCAAGATCAACACCAACCAGCCCGACTTTGTCTTTCAGTTCCACAACCACACGTTCGGCCACCCGTTTACCAACACCATTAGCGCGCTGGATAAACTTAGTGTCACCCGAAGCGATGGCCTGGCGCACATCCCGGCCGGAACCAATACTTAACATGTTGAGAGCCATTTTGGGCCCTACTCCACTAACTTCCAATAATTGCTCGAACAGGCTCTTGGTATCACGAGTCAGAAATCCGAATAAATCATAGCCTTGCTCACGGATATGTTCATAAACATAGACCTTGGCTTCTTCGCTGGAAGCCAATCGGCCGTAGTCCTCGGCGGTAACGTTCAGACCATAGCCAACACCCTGCACTTCAAGCACTACAACATCTTCTAGCTTCTCGCTCACTACTCCGCTCAGGGTCGCAATCATCCCCTTATTATCGCATAGTCATGCTGTGGGTGATAGCCGCCGCCAGGGCGTCGGCGCAGTCGTCGGGTTTTGGAACCTCTTTGAGCTGTAGAATGACACGCACTATTTCCTGGATTTGTTTTTTATCGGCTTTACCGTAGCCAGTCACGGCTTGTTTAATCTGCTGCGGTGTATACTCTGAAATCTTCAGCCCGGCCTGCATGCCGCAAAGCAGTACTACGCCGCGGGCTTGCGAGACAGTCATGGCCGTTGTTACATTCTGCGAAAAGAACAGCTTCTCTACTGACATTTCCGTCGGTTTAGTCGCCATAATAATATCTGTTAATTCGTCAAAGATTGTCTGTAAGCGCACAGCGTCGTCTTCTTTAACCGGCGTGCGGATCACTCCGGCATCAACCAATTGCGTCTTGCCCCGCGTAACATCAATCACCCCGAACCCGAGGATGCCGGTACCCGGGTCAATTCCCAGGATTCTCATAAATTTCTTCTGCTTTTCTAATTGCCGCCGCTTGCCAGTCGGCACGCATTTCGCCGCTTTGGTCGAGTTCCATAACAGCCCTAAGGTCAAACCAGCCGGCATCAAGTATTTCGTTATGGTCAACTCGAAGCTCTCCGCCGACAACCCTGGCCCAAAAAGTATGAAACCTGTAGCCGGGTCGAGTTTGGTCATCCACTAACAGTGGCTCATCATCAAGCAGTTCAAACTCGTAGCCAGTTTCTTCATTGCCTTCTCGCAATGCGGCTTGCGTGGGCAATTCTGGCTTACCTTCAATCTCATCAATGTGACCGGCAGGAAGATTCCATTTGCCATAGGCTTCCGGGATTTTCTCTTGCACCAATAGATATTCGCCCTGTTCGTTGCGAGCGACCACACCGGCGATTTCAATAAATTCAGACATTGAGGAGTTCCTCGGGGATGTCAAAGTTGACGTGGGTGTTGGCGACGTCGTCGGAGGCTTCCAGGGCGTCCATCATGCGCATAATTTTGCCGGCCGTGCTGACATCGGTAACTTCGACCGTGTTGTTGGGGACATAGGTTAGTTCGGCTTCGGCAACTTCTAACCCGACAGCGTTCAGTGCGTCGCGGACTTTGGCCAGTTCTTTGGGATCGGTATAGATAATTGATTCGCCGGACTCTTCCTGGACGTCTTCGGCACCGGCCTCCAGGGCTTGCAGGAGCACGTCGTCGCCGACGGCCTTAACGCGGATCATGCCTTTGTGGTCGAACTGAAAGGCCACGGCGCCCTTCTCGGCGATACTGCCGCCGTGTTTGGAAAAAGCCAGCTTAACTTCGGGATAAGTACGGTTGGTATTATCGGTGGCACACTCTACCAGCACGGCCACACCGCCCAGGCCGTAGCCTTCGTACATTACTTCTTGCAGTTGAGCACTGTCTTTGTCTTTGACGCGGTCGATAGAGCGCTGAATGTTGGCCAGCGGCATGTTTGCGGCCTTGGCTCGATCAATTGCCAAGCGCAAAGAAAAGTTGGTGTCCGGATCGGCTCCGCCGCGAGCGGCAATGGCAATGGCGTTGCCCAGCTTAGTAAACACCGCGCCGCGAGCGGCGTCTTTGGCACCCTTTTGCCGCTTAATCGTTGACCATTTGCTGTGACCGCTCATGCTGTCAGTCCCCGTCCTTTATGCTGATTTATCTCTGTTATCATAACACTTCTGTCGGTATTTTTGTACCACAGGGTAGCTATGAATATGGAAATGCAGACGTAAAAGGCCAGCATCTGCCAAAGCGAAAAGCCGATATCCTCGGCAAAAATGTTCGGCCTATTAGCCAGAATATGTGCCACGTCGAGCATGTAGTTCAGCACGATGTATGCCGGCCAGGCAAACCAGCCCGAAACGGCGCCGGCTAACATACCGGCCAGCCCGGCAATGGTACCCAGCAACATGGCTAGCGGTATCAACGACACAACCAGTACGTTGGCCAGCAGGCCGACCCGCGACATCTGGCCGAAGATATGCAATACAAATGGCAAAGCCATTACTTCGGCACAGATGCTTTCCAGGGCTACACCGCCAATCACCGTCTTGTGCCAGCGGCCCGGCCAGCGCGCCTGAATCAGCGGTGATAAAACCATCACCCCGAAGAACGCCAGAAAGCTGAGCCACCAGCCAAGATCGCTCCATAAGTAAACCGGGTTGGCGCAGGCCGTAAGAACCGCCGCCAGAGCGATCAGGTTCAATGGTCTAAACCCGCGGCCATAGTAGCTAGTGGCAATACTTAACAAGCTGACCATGGCCGCCCGCACGATTGAGGCACTGGCACCGGCCAGAATCAGAAAGACGCCCATTAAACCCAAGGTTAAAAAGGTCGAGATGCGTTTGGAGCGTTTACCAAGTAGCTGGCGCATGGCCTGCAAGATAATTGTCAGATTAGCACCCGACACGGCTATGATGTGAGTTAGGCCAACCTTTTGCAGATCGTCCTTAGTGGACTGCGGCAAGTTGGCCCTCTGCCCCACTAACAATCCCATCACGAATGGCGCCAACGGTTCCGGTAAAGCAGTCTGCGCCCCGGCCACAAAACGTCGCCGTATTTCGGGAATCAACGACGGATGATACGCCGGTACTTCCAGTACGGCAAAGCTAATGCGGCCTTGATAGGCGCCATAGCCCGGGTACAACTTGCCGGTGGCTACAATCTCGTCATCCTGAAAAACGGCGTTGACCCCAAACCCGCTCAACTGGATCTTGCCGGCCAATCGCCGGCCGTTCTCCAGCTTTATATTGCCGGCCGCAAATGACAGCTGCTTGGTTTTGCCGTAAATGGCATCTTCTGAGGCTCGTGCCGTTATCGTAACTTTTTGATAATAAAGCGGCTCATACTCCGCCAACCTGTGGAGGTACATTGTACCCCTATACCAGCCGGCCAGCAGTCCAAACAAAATAACCAGGCCTAGCGTGGCCAGCCGCCGCTGTCGCCACACCACCACCAGAAACGGTAGAGTCAGCAGGCATAACACCATTACGGGCTCTGAACCGACCCGCGCTAACCCCAACCCACCAAGCAAACTCAAAAACAGCCATAGATGCAATGTCGTCCGCCGAAACCGGTGCCGCAAAACCCTACACATCCCAAAATTTTAACAAGTTATCGGGCACCAATTACCATGATTTAATTTAGATTTAATAACTTTTTGCTAAAGTTACTTATTATGAAAATTTACAAATCTAAATACAATAGTTTGCCCGGCACTTCTCATGCCACGGTTATTAGTCTTGCGCGTCGCGAATACCATAAAATACAGAAACGTACGCCCCGGCGCCAAGCCTATGTAAAATCAAAGTATTTTAGAAAAGATAAGGTTTTCGTAAACCAATTTTGGGAGCATTTGAAACAAAAGCATCCGGGTGATCAGTTGCGGAGAGCTAAGTTGTTTACTTGCGCAATTGACCTGATTCGACATTCACCACATCTAGCAGATACCATCTACAAGCACGACAATATGAATATAGGCTTGCATCGATTTTACGGCCAAACCAAAGATGGTCTCCACTTTTGCGTGCAGATTAGAGAAAACAAACGCACCGGTCGTAAAGACTTTGTGTCAGTTTTCTCTGTTCCAAAATCGAAGTAAAAGAAAAGGCCTTCCGCACTGGGTAGCCTAGAAACTACGGGCCGAAGGTCTTCATTGAAAATATTAGCAAGCCGGTTCATGTTAGTCAATAGTTTGTACGGAGCGTGGACTAACTATTCTGGAGGGGCCCTCGTGGAACGTGTAGCAACCGAACTACTTGGTGCTAAGACTCCATTTATTGCTCAAAGCGTCTAACTACCTCAAGGCAATCATGAGACAATAAACTTCCCACGAGCTTACGCTCGGGGTATTGCCTGTTTCAAACTAACTTGACGTTAGTTTGTCCAGCATCTTCTGCT
>PFOA01000021.1 GCA_002792275.1 Candidatus Saccharibacteria bacterium CG_4_10_14_0_2_um_filter_52_9
AGATGTCACCAAGAGCCTACGCTAAAACGCTACGCCAACGCCCGAGGATACTGAACGCGGTGTTCGGGAAAAGGGTAGCTTGACACCTACCGTATCGACTCATTACTTATATAAATTCAAAGATTGAGAATCACCTGTATACTTGTAAGTAATGAGCTCATGAAAAAGCAGAAGATATTAAACATTTTCAAGAATCCAGGAGCAACCTTCCTCCTACTTAGTGTTAGTTTTGGAGTGCTTTTCGTATTTTTAATACCACCTTTTCAGGCACCAGATGAGCTGGCTCATTTCTACAGGAGCTATCAAATATCAGATCTGCATATCAATGCGGACTTTGTCACTATTAAGAATGATCGTGTGTATGGGGGATATCTTCCCAAAAGTGTGCATGAGGATGAGGTGGCTTTACGAGGAAATATAAGTGGTAACCCAAGCGGTAAGTTTAAACCGGGTTTGTACAAAGCATTCATAGGACACCCTTTGGATAAAAAAGATAAACAGTTTGTTGGATTCGTAGGCTCAGCCATATACTCACCCGCTCCCTATATACCCCAAGCTACAGGCATTTTTCTAGGAGAGCTTTTTGACCTATCGCCTTTGGTACTCACTTGGCTCGGGCGCTTATTTAATCTAACTGCATGGATCGCATGTGTATATGTAGCTATCAGGATCATACCCCTCGCAAAATGGGCACTGGTTGCGTTGGCTCTTAACCCCTTATCGCTTTTTCTTGCCGCGTCTTTATCCGCAGACGCATCGACCATAGGGAGCATTTTTATTTTCGTAAGTCTCCTATTGAAATATAAGCAAAGGGGAACCAGACTATCGAGAAAAGAGATTGCCATTCTAACTACAGTAGTGTGTCTCATACCCCTCTTTAAGCCAACTAGTCTCATAGTATGTTTGTTAGTTTTTATTCTGCCGGTAAAAGCTTTTAAGAACCTAAAAAATTATTTGATCTTTTGCTTGGGGAGTTTATTTCTAGCTACAATAATAACTCTTTTGTGGAATCTATCAGTAGCGGACATTATTGAATCGGCAGGCAATGTTATGCAACCAGGGCTAGGTGTTTCGGCGCATGAACAAACGAAATTTATCTTTACACACCCTCTTAAGTACATGTACGCGCTATTTAATACGTATATTGATCCAGTCGGCCCTAGTTATGGTGATGCCGTATTGCACTCTTTCAACGGCACTTTAGGGTGGCTAGACACGAATATACCACAATGGACCATACTACTTCATTTTACTGTAGTACTTGCGGCGCTTGTATACCAGTTTGGGAGAGGCGTAATAATAAGTGCCAAACAAAAAATATTCATAATTGGGGTCAGTGTTGCCACCTCAATTGCTATGATAACGGCTCTTTATGTCGGCTATACAAAAGTAGGCGCTTCCATCATCCAGGGCTTGCAGGGCAGATATTTTATACCACTTAGTATCTTGTGGGTACCTTTGTTTACTGGCCGCAAGAAAATACTCAATGTGACAGAACAATCGTTTGGTGCTCTAGCGTCTTCAGCTCTTTTTATAGTACTTTCTGTGACCACCCTGACAATTGCACTTAGATATTACGCCTAGATAGTGTAGCTTCTTGAGTAACACCCAGAGAGCTGGTATATTTATATGAACGAAAGGGTAAAATGATTCAAGTCGCGTCGCCGATTATCGGCAATGAGGAAATTGATGCAATAGATGCGGTTTTAGCTTCCGGCAGACTTGTGCAAGGCCCCGAAGTCGCTGAATTAGAAAAATCATTCGCGAAGTACTCCGACACTAAGTATGCAGTAGCGGTTAATAGTGGGACGGCGGCGCTTCATGCGGCACTTTTTGCAGCAGGCGTGGGGCCGGGTGACGAAGTGATAACAACTTCTTTTAGCTTCATTGCTACAGTTAATCCGATTTTATTTCTTGGTGCCAAGCCGGTTCTGGTAGATATTGATCCAGTGACCTACAATCTCGATGTTGATCTCGTCGAACAGGCCGTAACCTCTAAAACCAAAGTTATCATACCAGTCCATCTCTATGGCCAGCCTTATGATCACGCAGAGCTTGAAGCTATTGCCAGCAAGCACGACTTGCTAGTGATTGAAGATGCCTGCCAGGCCGTCGGCGCGACTTATAAAAATAAAAAAACCGGAACTCTCGGTGATATCGGATGCTTCTCGTTGTACGCAACAAAAAACATCATGTGCGGAGAGGGGGGTATCGTAACAACAGATAATGAAGAATATGCCGATGCCATGAAGCGTTTCCGGCAACATGGAATGAGCGGCCCATACGAGTATGCGCATATTGGTTTCAATTACCGTATGACCGATTTACACGCTGCGATTGCAATTGAACAACTGAAAAAAATCAGACAGTTTAATGAAAGACGGTACCATAATGCCGACCTCTTGCATGAGGGGCTAAAGGACATTACAGGTATATCCCCGCCTTCTACTGCGCCAGATCGTACACATGTCTTCCACCAATATACTATCCGGGTCACAAACAATTTCCCATTAACGCGAGATGAACTTGCCGTTGCTCTTAGACAAAAAGAAATAGGCACTGGCGTATACTACCCAAAACCGTTGCATTTTTACGACCACATTGCAGCTATTGGCTACCAAAAGGGCGATTTTCCGCAAGCCGAACTGGCAGCCAGCCAAGTACTATCCATACCAGTACACCCCAAACTTGAGATTGAGGAGATCAATTATATAATTAAGGTAATGAATACCATTTAAGTTGAGAGGACAGTATGCCAAGCAAAATCCATCCATTACTTAAGAGAAAAGAAAATATATTTGCGCCACCCAAGGTAAAGGGGGAACGTATCCTCGTAACTGGATCTAATGGTTCAATCGGTTCCAAGGTATGCGTGGAGCTTACAAAACTTGGCGCGACAGTGAAGGGCTTTGATGTTAACGAAGGCTATGACGTAACTGATTTGCAAACCTGCATGGAGTTAATATCTGAATTTAAGCCTACTATGGTTGTGCATTTGGCAGCTGAAAAATACGCTACATCAGCCGAAGCTGACCCGTATAAAGTCGTTAACCTGAACGCTCACGGAACACATTACCTTTGCAGTACCGCTAAGAAGTTTGGAGTTAAAAAACTAATCGGCGCGACAACCTGTAAATCTATAGAACCAGAAACTGTTTATGGATCGTCAAAGTTGATATCTGACCGTATAGTATTAAATCATGGCTACACAGTTGGTCGGTTCTTCAATGTGATTGAAAGTGCCGGAAATGTTTTTGAAATCTGGGGCGAACATCTTAAAAAGAAACAACCTCTCGACGTGACAACTTGCAGGCGATACTTTATTTCTGTGGACGAGGCAGTGAGCTTTATAATTCATCTGTTAGATGAGAAACCCGGACGATATGCTCCATTCCCCGGCGAACCAGTACAAATGGTTGATATGGCCGAGCGGTTTGCTCCCGGCTACCCCATAAGAGTACACCCGCCGCGCCGTGGTGACCGTCTCGCTGAGCCGCTCATTGGCAAACACGAAAAGTACGTCGTAAAAGACCATTTAATGATTATTGACAATCCGCATGATCACTTAGCACGTAAAGACGAGGCCGGAATGCTTCCTGACAGAGGAGACAAGCAAAGTAAGAAAGCCAAGCAAGCTTAGAGTTTCATAAAGTCGGTACTCAGGTTAGATCTGCAGGAGGATCGAGTTCTTTAGAAACAAGTTCACCGGCTTTGTTTACCCAGCCCATATGCCGAGCCGGCACACCGGCAACTAATTGGTAAGGCTGCACTGACTTGGTAACTACGGCACCGGCAGCTACCATGGCGTATTCGCCGACTTCATTGCCGCAGATAATCGTTGCATTGGCGCCGATAGAAGCACCTTTGTGTACCATTGTTGGCGTAATCTTCCAACTCTGATTAAATGCTCTTGGGTTAAGGTCATTAGTAAAGACGGCAAACGGGCCGACGAAAACATCATCTTCCAGAGTTACACCGGAGTACACCGATACACCATTTTGTATTTTACAGCCTGTGCCTATGCGTACTCCTGTATCTACCTGCACATTACGACCGATGATAGTCCTGTCACCGACCATAGCTCCTTTGCGAATATGAGCGTAGTGCCAAATTTTGACACCACGACCTAACTTAGCACCTTTTTCAATTAAGGCTGTACTCTCAATATGCGAATCTGGATCACCACTCATTGCATTAAATTATAACGTATCATCCACTGACTATCTAAATACAAGAAATACGCCGATTAATATTACTGCGGCACCAAGTAACTGCACAGGCCTTAGATGCTCATCCAGAAAGATAATATTAGCAAGGATGATGGCGATAATACTTCCCTGGGTGGCTAGAGCGGCCACTGTCAGGTGGGCGTCACTTAAGCGAGGATGATTGGACGCCAGATTGTTAATTATTACAAATATAAAACGTGCTCCAAGCGCTAAAATTCCGCCAAACAGGAAACGCCAGTCAAATAGCAACATTAGCAACGATTTTAGATTCAGTATTCCGCTTATTGGTTTGCCAATGAAAATTATTGACGCTGCAACAACGATAGCGTATATAAACATCCAAATGATAATAGCTAGCATGGGTTATTCATTCTCATAATTAACGTCCATTATTATAGCTGTTAGCAATAACTGAAATCCGACGATTAAAGGTAATACGACAAGCATAACTGTTCCGGTAGTCGGACTTAGGCCATTGAAAATCTTTTCATATAGCACAAATATAGCCCATAAGGTACCAATTAGAGTGGCGAACAAGCCACTGAATAGGAATAGCGCTATGGGATGAAAGCTGTACAGTACATACTTATAATAAATTCGTTTCCAAAAACCTTTGTTAAGTGTTCGCAAAGTTCGCAGTGTAGTCCCAAATAGGTTAATCGTAGAGCTCTCATCTCCGTAAACAGCTGGAACTGGAACATCGTGTATCTTAGCGCCAACAATTGAAAGTGCCACTAGTATAGTATTTTCATATTCGTACCTGTGACCAATTATATCCTTGGGAATCCTATCAATAATATCTTTACGATACACGACGTAACCATTTAATGAATCGAATAGCTTGTAGTAACCGGTTGCAAACTTCGTAAGAATACTGACTACAATATTCCCAATTATGCGATGTCTAGGCATCGATTCCACTGAATGAAATTGCGAAAAACGATTTGCTTTCACAACGTCGACATTGTCGTCAATCAATGCATCAAGTAGTTTTGGCAAATATTGAGGGTCCATTTGGGCATCACCGGCCATAATACTCATGGCGTCAATATCCGAATCTTTAAGGTACTCGAAAGCGTTTAACATAGATTTGCCAAGCCCCTCATTAATGCCATTGACCAAGACATCTAGTCGCTTATTTTTCTTTTCCAAATCCCGTAGTACCCCCAATGTATTGTCTGTGCTACCATCGTTGATCGCAATGATTCTATCAACAAAGTCAGGCACAGTTCTAATAGTTTTTGCTGCTAGCTTTTCCTCGTTATAACAAGGAACCAGCACAGCAATCTTTAGCCCACGATACATTAAGCGCCCTCCGCAATACTCAATAGGTACTTGCCGTAGCCGCTCTTAATGAGCGGGTCGGCGATGGCCTTGAGCTGTTCGTCGTTAATAAAGCCTTGAGTGTGGGCGGCTTCTTCTATACAGCCGATCTTCAGGCCAGTGCGCTTTTCGATAACGCGGATGTATTCGCTGGCGTCGTTCATGGATTCAAATGTGCCGGTGTCCAGCCAGGCCGAGCCGCGGCTCATGGTTTGGACTTTGAGCTTGCCCTGCTTTAGGTATTCTTCGTTAACGGCGGTGATTTCCAGTTCGCCGCGGTCGCTGGGCTGGATGTTTTTGGCGATGTTTACCACATCGTTATCGTAGAAATAGAGGCCAACCACGGCGTAGTTTGATTTGGGTTCGGTCGGTTTTTCTTCTATTGAAACGGCGTGATGGTTTTCATCGAACTCGACAACTCCGTAACGTTCCGGATCGAAAACTTTGTAGGCAAAGACGATGCCGCCGTCCGGATCAACGCACTGCTTCAGGCTTTTGCCAAAGGCTTCGCCGTAGAAAATGTTGTCACCTAGAACCAAGGCTACCTTTTCGTTACCAATGAATTCCTCGCCGATTATAAAAGCCTGAGCCAGGCCATCCGGCGAGGGCTGGGCGGCGTACTGTAAGTTGATGCCCAGATTCGAGCCGTCGCCGAGTAAGCGCTGAAACTGTGGCTGGTCGTCCGGCGTGGTAATGATCAGGATGTCGCGGATACCGGATTGGATGAGCGTGCTAAGCGGATAATAGATCATCGGCTTGTCGTAAATCGGCATGATCTGCTTGGAAATGCCTTTGGTAATAGGGTACAGACGGGTGCCTGAGCCGCCGGCTAGAATAATGCCTTTCATGTCGTATTTCCCCCTCGTCTTATTACTTGTAGCGCACCTATAACTTCGTTGTTTCGAAACAAAATTGTACGATCACATGTGAACGCCAGACCTTTGTTAGGCCTTGCCTCAAACCCAAGATATACAACTTCTACTCCACGGCGTTTTAATTCGCTGACTGCTGGCTGTAAATCTGAATCAGAACTGCACAGGATGGCAGTTTTGAGCTTTTTATCACAGGCCAGTGCGACCATATCAACCGCCAGCCTCACATCAACACCTTTTTCTCGAAATATAACGCGGGCTGTTGCTCCGCTTCCAATCTTTTGAGCGCGAACATTACCAGCCAGAATAAACTCCACTCCCTGAGTTACAAGGAGGTTTCGTAACTTACGCTGAGTTGCAATTAACTTTTTGGATTTACTAGTTGTTTCTTCATGATAGTGTAGCTTGGCTGCATAAAAGTTAACCTGATTTACGGCCAATGCTGGCAAGGCACTAGCTATTAGTTTTCTAATGTCAATGCTTGAAGCGGAGCGTGAACCAATTTTTTCATCTGTTATAACTTCTTCGATTTTATGAAGAAAATTTTCGCCGTCAATAAAGAGTGTTACTTGTGACATGACTGTGTCCTATAAAAAAACCTCACCGGGCTTGCGCACAGGGTGAGGCGTTGATAGTTCCTAATATACTCCAATAAGGTCAATAAGTCAATACTTAGGGTGTTAATTAACATGCTGGTTGCCTATGTAGTTTTCTAGATCAGATCGCCAATCGGTTGGCGTAAAACCTGTGGCCTGTAGTTTATCGAGCGCCAAGGTGCTTTGCAGTGGCCTTGGAGCAATGCCCGGCTTGCCAGCAAAATATTCGGACGTGGTGGTGTCTGTGACTGTCAAGTCGTATTCGGCTTGTTTGAAAATAGTGCGCGTAATGTCGGCCCAGCTGGCTGGTTGGCCGCCGTTGCTGACATTGTAGGTTCCAAATTCCGCTTGCTTAGTTAGCAGGTGATCGATAGCGTTCACGAGTTGACTGGTAAAAGTTAACCGGCCGACTTGGTCTGCTACCACTGTGGGCGCGACACCTTTTTGACCGAGCTCCAGCATGGTGCGTACAAAGTTTGGGCCGTCGCCGATCACCCAGCTGGTGCGCAGTATGTAATGCTTTGACGCCAGGCTGACGGCAATGTCGCCGGCGGCTTTAGACTGGGCGTAAACGCCGAGCGGTGAGAATGGTTCGTCCTCGGTGTGCTCGGCCTGTTGGCCGTCGAACACGTAGTCGGTTGATACATGTACTATTTGAATGTCGCGGCCTATGGCAACTCGTGCTAAATTTGCTGCTCCAACAGAATTAATTCGCCAGGCCAGTATTCGCCCTTCGGGTGTTTCGGCGCCATCAACGTTGGTGTAGGCGGCCGCATTAATGACTGTTTTGACATTGCTCCAATCAAAATGATAGATAGCATCTACATTCGTAATATCCAGTTTATCGCTGTCTACAGCGACAGCACCGGGGTAACGGGTCTGCAAAGCTTTGCCTAGTTGACCGTTGGCGCCGATGATTAGAATAGATGAATCATCCATAGCTAAAATTCCATCGGCTGGACGTCTGCCAGCATTGGGTTAAGCGGATCTTTTTCGGAAATAATGGCCTTGTCTTGGCCAATCGGCCAGTTTATGCCCAGTGCCGGATCGTACAAGTTAAGCGACGCGTATTGGGCATCGGCCGACCAGTGGGCACTAACCAGGTAGGTGTAGGTAACATTATCTTCCAGGGTTTGGTAGCCGTTGGCGACACCACGCGGCACAAACACGGCTACTTCGGGCGTAATCTCCATAGTAAAGACCTTGCCAAAGCTGTCGCCTTTGCGCAGGTCTACCCAAGCACCAAAAACCTTACCGTAGGCCATGGAGATGTACTTTTCCCAGGGCTCGGCGTGAAGCCCCCGTATAACGCCGGTTTCGGCATTATAAGAAAAGTTATTCTGGACAGCTTCAAAGTGCGGCAGACCCAGGGCTTCCAGCTTTTCGCGCTGGTAGTTTTCTTTGAACCAACCACGGCTATCGCCGTGCAGGATCAAATCGACTACAAACATGCCGGGTATGGCTTCAATCGGGCGGACGGCTAATTGGTCGGACATTATCTTCCCAGCTCCTTGTACTTAGATTCGGTTTTGGCCTTTTGTGGCTGCCACCAATCGGCATTTTGCTTGTACCACTCAACGGTGTCGGCTAGCCCTTGGCGGAAATCGGTGTATTTTGCCTGCCAGCCTAATTCTGATTTTAGTTTGCTGGCATCAATAGCGTAGCGCAGGTCATGACCAGGGCGGTCGTTAACGTGGTCGTAGTCGGCAGAATCCTTGCCCATTAACTCCAAGATCATCTCAACCACCTCTTTATTGTTCTTTTCACCGTCGGCACCGATCAGGTAAGTTTCACCGATCTTGCCCTTTTCGAGAATTGCCAGGACGCCCGAAGAGTGGTCTTCGGTGTGGATCCAGTCGCGGATGTTTTCGCCGGTACCGTAAAGTTTGGGCTTGCGGCCTTCCAGAATCTCAGTAATCTGGCGGGGAATGAACTTTTCGACGTGCTGGTAGGGGCCGTAATTGTTGGAGCAGTTGCTAATGGTGGCCTGCACGCCAAAGCTGCGTACCCAGGCGCGCACCAGCAGGTCGGAGCCGGCCTTGGTGCTGGAGTAAGGGCTGGAAGGGTTATAGGGCGTGTCAGGCGTGAACTTGGCGGGATCGTCCAGCTCCAGGTCGCCATAGACTTCGTCGGTCGATATATGGTGCAGGCGCTTGCCGTGCTTACGGACGGCTTCCAGAATCTGGTAAGTGCCGACTATATTGGTGTCTAAAAAGGGACGCGGCGACTGCAGGGAGTTATCGTTATGCGATTCGGCGGCAAAATGGACGATGGCGTCGCAAGCGGCCACGGCGGCATCAATGGCGGCCTCATCGCAGATGTCGGCCTGTATGAAGCTAACGCGGCTTTCGTCCAGGCCGGCTATGTTGGCTTTGTTGCCGGCATAGGTGAGCTTGTCGTAAACGGTTATATGCCAATCCGGCCGCTCACGGTAGATGTAGCGTACAAAGTTTGATCCAATAAACCCGGCACCGCCGGTAACAACAATTTTCATACGGCTGGCTCACTAACTTTGTCGGCGTAACGATCGTTTTTAATTATTTCGCGTTTGTCTGTGCCGTCGGGCACAAAGCGAAAAACTACGAAGCTGGCCGGTTGCTCGGTACGGTTGGCAAAGGTGTGAACACTGGCACCAACCCGAATAACATCGCCGGTATGAAGGGTTTCTTCGTGGTGCGTTTCGCCTTCCAGCCAAAGCGCAACCAGTTCGCCTTCGGTAACGTAAATAGTTTCCTCGATCTTGGTATGGTGATGCCATTCTTGCTGAGTATTAGCATCAACGGTGTTGCCATGAACCTCAAACTCCGGAAAGATCCGATAATTGACCTTGGTTCCGTTGCCTTTGTCTACAAAGATCGATTCATCAAGCCTGGAAATTTGTGCGGAAGCTAGTAGGTTTCCCATATGGTTACAGTATATCAGTTCTAAGATGTTATCAGGCTTTGTGAGTCAAAGCTTCGACATTAGCGCTAATCGGTGATTCCCAGTCAATTTCCGGCAGTTGGTGCAAGATGTCATTTATGGACTGCCGCAAAGCTTCGTAGCCGGCCTCATCCCTGGCTTCAAACTTTATGGTCAGGTAAGGACCATTCTGTGAGTAACGTACTACGAACATACCGTCTTTAAGCTCTAAGCGGATACCATCACCGGCTCGTTGGTCATCAATGACCTCAGCTTCAGGGTATTTTTGGTGCAGTATAGGTGCCAGCTCTTTAATGACAGTCTGCTTTTCTTCGTCGGGACAGAAGACCTTGATCTCGGGGCTGGATACATAACGTGGCATCTCTTCGATGAGTTCAGATAACTTACGGCCGGATCTTTCAATAGCCTGTAACAACCGAAGTGTTGAGTAAAGGCCGTCATCGTGGTTGTAGAAATCCTTGGAAAAGAAAAAGTGGCCGGATAATTCGCCGATAAACACAGCTTTGACTTCCTGATTCTTCTTTTTTAAGAAAGAGTGGCCGGTGCGCCACATAAAGGGTATGCCGCCGGAGCGTTCTATGGTTTCCGGCACAACCTTTGAACACAGCGTGTTGAACATAATTTTACTGCCCGGGTGGTCGCGCAAAACATCTATAGCGAACAGGGCAAGCAGTACGTCATTCCAGATAATATTACCGGCTTCATCGACAATACCGATCCGGTCACCATCGGCATCGTAAGTGAAGCCAATATCGGCCTTGCTTTCCAGTACTTCGTCACGTAACCGTTCAACAACCTGGGTTTCGGTCGGATCGGCCACGCCCAGGGGGAACGAAGAGTCAACATTTGTGTTGTACTCAACTACTTCGCAACCGGCTTTGCGTAAAATCTCAGGGGCAATGTCGCCGGCTGTGGTGCAACTCGGGTCGACTACTACCTTAAAGCGTTTGGTGATTGGCAGGCGCTTTGTAAGATCTTCGTAGTAAGCTGGGCGGATGTCTTCTTCTTTAAAAGAACCTTCAGCTTTCCCTTGGTCGTAGTCTTCATCTTCAACCATTTGGCGTAGCTGTTGCATGCCATCACTAACCAAAGTTTCAGAATAGCCATTGGCGAATTTAAAGCCGTTAAACTCCGGCGGGTTGTGAGAGGCGCTGACGTAAACTCCGGCAGGGATTTTTAAATGATACTGCGACCAGTAGAAGGTACCTACTAGTTGCATGCCGATGTCGGTCACATCAATGCCGGCCCAGCGCAGGCCTTCTGATATTGCTTTGCTGTAGCTGGGGCCAGTCGCCCGGCAATCCCGACTGACGATTGCAGTATGAATGTCTTGACGGCTCAGGTAGGTACCGTAGGCTTTCCCTAAGTGGAGGGCTATCTCGGGGCTGAGGTCTTTATCGACTAAACCACGGAGGTCGTAGCCACGGAAAATTTGCGGATTTACTTTCATTCAGATCTCCTTACTTTCGATATATTATAGCTGACTTTCCTCCGTTGTGCTGACCATCTGTTAAAATGTGTAGCAATGATCGTTGTCATAATCGCCGGTGGATCCGGCACGCGGCTGTGGCCTTTGTCTACGCCTGACCATCCTAAGCATCTGCTTAGGATTAATGGTGATGAACTGTCGCTGTTGCAACAAACCTATGCCCGCGCTAAAGCCCTGACAGATAAGATTTACGTAGCCTCAGAAGCCAGCCATATCGATCTTGTTAAAGAACAGTTGCCTGATCTGCCCGAGGCGGCCTTTATTGTAGAGCCGGCCCGCCGTGGCACGGCCAATTGTATTATTGCCGCCCTGGCTCATATCAGTAAGCAGGACGATAATAATGAGGCCGTAGCCTTCATGCACGCCGACCATTACATACGAGATACCGTCGGCTTTACTCATAGCTTTCAACTGGCGGAACGTGTGGCGGTGCGCGAAAAAAGAATTGTACTGGTGGGAGTTGAGCCTACTGAACCTTCAAGCGGTTTTGGCTACATCGAAAAGGGCGCTCTGCTTGACGCTCAGAAGGCACTGGTGTTCAACGTTCAATCCTTTAAAGAAAAGCCTGACGCAGATACGGCTAAAACCTATCTGAAGGGCGGTAACTATCTTTGGAATGGCGGTTACTTTCTGGGTTCTCTGGCTACGTTTTTAGACAGTATGAAGAAGTACGCACCAGACTTGGCAAGTCATTACCAGCAACTACTGTCGGCCACTCCCGAAAACTACGAGCAGACCTACTTGTCGTTTGAGGCTATTGCGATTGACTACGCACTGATAGAAAAAGTGCCTGATCTTTTGGTTGTGCCGGCGGCCTTTGACTGGATGGATCTGGGCTCCTTCAATGACTTAGCAAAAGCGGTAGGCGGCGACAGTAAAGGCAATCACCTTCAGGGTGACCAAATTGACGTCGACGAAGTTAAGAATTCATTCATTCACAATGCCGAGCAGAAACCTATCTCCGTAATCGGGTTGGATAATGTGGTGGTGGTTAATACGCCCCACGGGCTACTGGTAGCCCGCAAGGATCTTGCTCAAAAGGTTGGCGAGTCCAGCAAGCGTCTAAGTCAGCAACAAGATTAGCTTAATCAGCAGAATCCCTAGAATTCTATAGTAGCGTCAACGATGGCAATAACCTCAATGCGCTTGCTGGCAGTAATCTTATATTTTTTATCCAGTCCGGCAAGGCAGACGTCCACCGTTCTGACGTTTGATCCCCAGGCGTGTACGTAGATTTTACGGCGGTCAACAGAGTAGGCCATTGCGGCTTCAGCTCTTTCTTTAATCATATCCGTTAGTTGATCGGGCGTTATCGTGTTGTTAACGAAGATAGCGAACGGCATCTCCTTTAGAATTCTTTCGAACTCTTCATAAAACACGTTGTCGGTAAAGCCCGGAGCTTTAGATAATTCTTCGTAAAGAGGTTTGATGTGGGATGTAAAATGGCCGGCGGCGGCCAGGTTTAGTAAATTCTTGCCGCGCAGACCATGATTTCTGATTACGCCCTCGCGAATTTCTTTAGTAGGTATGCCTTGCGTGACCAAAAACTCTATATAAAGTCCAGTTCGGAGTATCTGCCAGTCTCTAGTGGCTAGCTTGCCCCTGAAGAAGTTTACTAAGCTGCCTTCGCTCTCTCGGCTCTCGGCTGCCTCCACACTGCTCACCAGCTGTCTGGACTCATCATCCAGGAACAGCACATCGCCCTTTTTAAAGCTGTCGGCCAGCAGCTTAAGGGCTTCTTCTTTCTCTTGCTTAGTGGCCTGACCCAGATTGAGCACGGTCACATTCTGGTTAACCGTGGCACCCTTTTTGGCCTTGACGGTGTTCTTAAAAACGTGCTTTTTTGACTTGTTAAGAGCGGTTAAGTGTACGTCAAGCTTTTCGGCTAGGTACAGTTTCAGGTCGGCGATTAACCCCATCGCTAACCATTGCTACTCCCGGTGGCTTGATTAACTGCATCAAGAACCGAGGGGAGGTCTTTCTTAAAGAATATTTCAGAGCCTTTTCTGATGCCACCCCAATCGTCTATGTGTAACGGCTCACCGTCTTGAGTCAAAACGTGTTTATTGGTGGAGGCTTCCACAATAAAGCCTTCGCCGTCCACGTTCTTGCCGAGGGACTTTAAAATGAACTCCTTGGAGGAGCTGTCGAAAGAAACGTAACTGATTTTTTTCATGGCCTAATCCTTAAAGTCATTATAATCTAGTCCAATAATCCAACAAAGCAACAAAAACGACTATTAAATTTCCGGCTTTTATTCAATTTTTAATAACTATTACTCGACAGTAACTGATTTAGCCAGGTTGCGCGGCCGGTCGACATCCAGGCCTTTGTGCTGGGCGATGTAGTAGGCGAAGAGCTGGGTGGCGATGGCGTGCAGGATGGGCTGGGTTTCTTCCAAGGTGGCCGGAATGTAGATGACGTCGTCGCAGAGGTCTTTGATTGTCTTATTGCCTTGAGTGGCAATGGCCACTACCGGGCCTTTACGAGCTTTGATTTCCTGGATGTTGCTGCAGGTTTTTTCGAGTAGCTGCGAGTTGGTGGCGATGGCAAAGGTCGGGAAGTTGGCGTCTATCATGGCTAGCGGGCCGTGCTTCATTTCGCCGGCGGCGTAGCCCTCGGCGTGTACGTAGGAGATCTCTTTGAGCTTTAGGGCGCCTTCCATAGCCGAGGGATAGGCATTGTTGCGACCAATGAAAAGGAAGTCACGATAGTCGGCGTATTTTTCGGCGATCTTTTTGATGTCTTCGGCACTGTCGAGCACGACTTGGGCTTTGGCCGGCAGGTCACCGAGTTCTTTTAGCAATGGCTTGAACAATTTATGCTTGCCGTCACTCAGGTGCAAGGCAATCTCCGTTAATATGGTTACCTGGGCAATAAAGGCCTTGGTGCTGGCCACAGCTTTTTCGGGTCCGGCGTGGCAGTAAACACCGGCATCGGTCATGCGGGCTATGGTACTGCCCACGGCGTTGACAATACCTAGCCGTAGCACACCGTAATCTTCGACTTTTTTGAGAGCGGCAATGGTGTCGGCGGTTTCGCCGGATTGCGAGATTGCCAGTAGCACGGTACTGCGCGAAAACGGTTCGTCACGGTATTTGAACTCGCTGGCCAGGTGGACCTCCACCGGGACACCGGCCAGTTCCTCGATCAGATATTCTCCAACCAGGCCGGCGTAGTAAGAGGTGCCGCAGGCCACGATGACTATTCTGTCGACGTGTTTGAGCTGGCGCAGGACGCTTTCCAGGCCGCCTAACTTAACGATGCCTTGATCGGCACGGGCCCGGCCCAGGGTGGCGGTTTTGATGGTTGCCGGCGCCTCAAAGATTTCTTTGAGCATAAAGTTGGGGTAGTCGCCCAGCAGAGCCTGCTCGTTTTCAAAGTCCAGCAGTTCAACCTTGGGCTCAGTCTGTTTACCTTCTTTTAGATTGTGAACGCTGACCTTGTCTTTGGTGATAACAGCCACATCGTAATCTTCCAGATAAATGACCTTTTTGGTGTGTTCCATGATGGCCGAAGGGTCGGAAGCCAGAATGTTTTCGCCGTCGCCTACGCCAACAACCAGCGGGCTGGACAGGCGGGCGGCATACAGCGTTTCGGGTTCTTTGCTGGAGACGGCCACGATGGAGTAAGCGCCGCGCACGTCGCCCAGGGCGGCCTTAAAGGCGTCTTCGAACGAGGGCAGTTGCTTAAGATAAAAGTCGATCAGGTTGGGCACCACCTCGGTGTCGGTTTGCGAATCAAAATGGTAACCCTCGGCCTTCAGTTTGGCGCGGATTTCGGCAAAGTTTTCAATGATGCCGTTGTGCACCACAAAAATGGTCTGATCGTTGTTGGCCTGGGGGTGGGCGTTCTGAACGGTGACACCTCCGTGGGTGGCCCAACGGGTGTGGCCCATTACCAAGTGAGCTTCCGGGGCCTTTTCGTCCACTTCTTTAGCCAGGCCGCTGACCCGGCCAACCTGCTTGAAAACCTGGCTTTTATCACCGTTGATCAGGGCGATACCGGCCGAATCGTAGCCACGGTATTCCAGGGCTTCCAGCCCCTTCATAACGATGTCGGTGCCCGATTTATTACCAATATAGCCAACGATTCCGCACATTTAGTTTAAGACCTTTCAGCTAGATGTTGTTTGATATAGCTTCGCATACTTTTGCCAAAAGCGGCAGTCGAAAACAGCTCGGCGTGCTTGGAGATGGCCTCGTAATCGAAGTTTTTGGCGGCGGCTGTTTCCAGGGTTGATGATAGGTTTTTGACTGTTTGCCGATCAAAGAACAGGCCGGTTTTGCCCGGTGTGACATAGTCCTGCGCGCCACCCTTATTATAAGCGATAACCGGCGTGCCGGCGGCTTGAGCCTCCACGGCTACGATGCCAAAGTCGTCCATGTTGGGCAGGATAAAGCCCAGTGCTGTCTGGAAGTGTTCAACAATGTCGTTGTCGTTAACGTTGCTCAGAAAGGTAGTACTACGGCCGGCCAGCTTTTCCAGCCGTTTGTGATCGGGACCGTCGCCGATCACGATCAGCGGTTGTTTGATGGTCTTACAGGCCTCAATCGCCAGATCAAAGCGCTTGTAGGGCGTTTGGCGGCCGGCTACTACAAAGCCGTGGCGTAGTGCCGTGGCGTTGCTACGCAGTTTGAAGCGCTCGGTTTCGACCGGCGGGTGGATGACGGTTGAATCACGCTTGTAGTAACGTTTGATCATGGCTTGGGTGTAAGTGGAGTTGGCGATAATGTAGTCCGGTTGTTTGGCGGCCCGGCGGTCCCAGCGCCTTAACGGGTTGGTCATGAGCTTGAGGCCCAAGCGAGCCAGCCAGTTTAAGCCACGGGCGAAGCCGGGGTTTTGCAAATATTCGTCGTGACGTATCCAGTAGTAATGAGTTGGAGCGTGGCAGTAGCAGATGTGGGTAGTGTTCGGCCCGGTTTTTACGCCCTTGGCTTCGGCACCGCTGGAGGAAATTACCAGATCATATTCACTCAGGTCGAGCCGGCTAAAGGCCCAGGCTCGCAGTAGGGGCAGAAATTTTTTGAGGCTCTTGGGTAGTTTTTGCAGCCAGGTAGTGCGGATGTCGGCGTCTTCGAACCAGGTAATGGCGCTGGGGTCGTACTGCGAGGTGTAAATCGGTGCCTCAGGATGCATTTTGTGAAGCTCCAGCACCACCCGCTCGGCGCCGCCGATGCCAGTTAGCCAATCACAAACAATGGCCACCTTCATCCGCGGGTTCCCTTGTGGAACAGCACCACCCGGAAAGTTTTAACCAAAATGACCATATCGCTCCAGAAACTCCAGTTCTGGACATAGTACAGATCGAGTTTGCGGCGTTCGGCAAAGTTCAGATCGCGTACTCCGGAAATCTGCGCCAGGCCGGTCAGGCCGGATTTGACACTCAGGATCTGGTTCTTTTGAGCGGACTGCTCCAGTTCCGAGGCCAGTATGGCGCGCGGGCCAACCAGGCTGAGATCGCCGCGGATGACGTTAAAAAGTTGCGGCAGTTCATCAATGCTGGTGCGGCGGATAAAGCGGCCGATGGCCGTGGCGCGTGGGTCGGCCGCCAGCCAGTCGCCGTTGGCTCGATATTGTTTGAGCAAATCCGGCCGATCCATTTTGGCAAAGGCTTGTTCGGGACTCTGGCCGCTGTATTTGCGCCGGTGCGAGCGGAACTTAAAAATCCTGACCTTAGTGTCGTAGCGGCTGAGCCGCACCTGCCGGAAAAAGACCGGACCGCCGTCACTGAGCTTAATCGCCAGCGCCACCAACAGCATTATCGGTGAGGTGATAATTAGAAAAAGACTGGCCAGGGTCAGATCAGCCACCCGCTTAACGACCTGTCCCCAGCCGATCAGTGGCGTTTGGTGTACGGCAATCACCGGCACGGCATGGAACAAATCAACCGCAATGTTGCCTACGAACAGTTCGCCGTTACCGGGTACAAAGCGGTAGGCGACATGGTTTTCCTGGGCGTAGGTCAGAATCTCGTCGTTGCCGGCGCTGTCGGCGTAGAGTTCGGTCTGGACAATCATATTCAGCTGGCGGTCTTTGAGATGGCCAACAGCCGCCGCAAAGCTCTTGTATTGCTGATAAGGCCGGTCTTTCTTAAGTTCGTGCTTAATGCCGCCCACTACGCCCAGCACCCGGTAGCCGGAGACCGGTGTGTTCTCCAGGGCATCAATCAGGCGTTGGGTGGCCTTGGTATCGCCAACCAGCAGGACATTATTAATGCCGATGCCAAAGCCGAATAGTTCGCGCCGCAGACTCCGGGCAATGGTGCGGAACAGAAACACCAGTACAAAGGCCAGACCGAAACCGTAGGCCGTCACCAACCGGGCCGGGAAGATAACAGTATTGGTGATGTAGCTGTAGCTAATGACAAACAGAATGCCGATAAAGGTACCGATAAGCAGGCGGCCCAGCTCACTGAAACGCTTTTCATAAACCCGGGCGTTGTACAGCCCGAGCAGGCCAAAGATCAGGATCCAGAAGGGCAGTAGGCTGATCAGGATGGTGATGTAGCTATGCGATCCGACATCGGCACTGAGCGGCTGGTGGTTGAGGGTTACGCGCAGAATGTAGGCAATCGTAAAAGCCACAGTAATCGCCAGGGCGTCACCGATGATGAGGCAGACGTTATACGCCAGCGAAGAGTTGTTCTTCATATATACTGAATTGTAGCATTATGAAGACATCGGCGCTGAAGTATACGGTTTTGTCGTGGGTGAGCCGCCTGACAATGGTGATTCTATTGCTGATGCCCTTTCATGCTTTTCTGACCGTTTGGGGCTCTAGCTTATTCGGCCATTACACGGCTCTGCGGCTCTGGAAAGAGGTACTGCTGGCGCTGAGCGTGATCGGTGTTTTGTATCTGTTAGCTACCGACCATAAAATCCGTAGCCACACCTTGCCGCGCCGGCTGGTACAACTGATTCTGGCCTATATATTGCTCAATTTGATCTGGGGATTATTGGCGCTCAACCAGCACGATGTGACCGCCAAAGCGCTAGGCTATGGCCTGATTGTTAATCTACGCTTTGTGGTGTTCTTTTTGGTGACTTGGGCGGTGGCTTTACGGATGGCGCGCCTGCGATCCAACTGGCAGAGCTGGGTTTTATTGTCGGCCGGCATTGTGGTGGTTTTTGGATTGTTACAGGCCTTTGTACTGCCCCACGACTGGTTGCGCCACTTTGGCTACGGCGAGGCCACGATTCCGGCCTACGAAACCATCAATCACAACCAGCACTACGTGCGGATTGCTTCAACCTTGCGCGGTGCCAACCCCTTGGGTGCCTATCTTATTATTCCGATCAGTCTGCTGAGCGTGCTGTTACTGCGTAACGGCCGTAACTGGCGCCAGGGGATATTCCTGGCCGTTTCGTTGGTTGTGCTGTTCTTTAGTTTTTCGCGCAGTGCCTGGATTGGTGCCGTGCTGAGTGTGGTGGTTTTACTAGTGTTAAGTAAGCTGTCGCGGCGCTCGCAGAGCATGGCTCTGGCGGTTACCACCGGCCTGGCCATCGCCTTGCTTGGCATGACTTTTGCCCTCCGCAACAGCCTGCACTACCAGAATTTTATTCTGCATACCCAGCAGAACTCGGCCATCAAGACTACCTCCAACGGCGGCCACCTGGCGGCGCTCAAAGAAGGCCTGCGCGAAGTCCGACACGACCCACTGGGCATGGGTACCGGCACTGCCGGCCCGGCCAGTGTTTATAATAATCATAAAACCCGGATTGCCGAAAACTACTTTGTGCAGGTGGGGCAGGAGACCGGCGTTCTTGGCCTGATTCTTTTTATTCTGATCAATGTTGGCGTCGGCGCACTGTTGTTTGTGTGCCGGCCCGACCCGCTGGCACTCAGCCTGTTTGCCAGCCTGATCGGCCTGACTTTCATCAACCTGCTATCACACGCCTGGGCCGACGACACGCTGGCCTATGTCTGGTGGGGTTTGGCCGGCATCGCCATGGTGCCACTGCCGACACTTAAGAAAAGCCAGGATGTTAAAGCGTAAAACCGCCGTTCAGTTTGGCAAATACCTTACCGGCGGCAGTGTCTATTTTTGGAGCGGCTACGCCATATTTGCCCTTTGTTACTCTGTTATTGGCTGGGGCTGGTTGCCGGCCAAAATCGCCGCCGATGCCATCGGCTGGTCTCTGAACTATCTAGTACAGCGCTACTGGGCTTTTGCCAGCGATCGCCTGCGACTCAGCGAAATGCAGCACCTCGGCCGCTACCTGTTCATCGAAACCATCGGCTTTATTCTGGACTACGCCATCATCGGCGCCCTGAATGCCTTGGGCATCACTCCCTACATCGGCTTCTTCATCTCGGCGGCTTTCTTCACCGTTTGGAGCTTTCTTTGGTACAAATACTGGGTCTTTCCCGAGCAAAGCTAAGCGCAGACTTGCGGTTTGTGACATAATAAAGTCATGAACGAAAAGCAAACGCCCCAGCAGGCCAGTGTGCGGCCGACCAAGAAACAGAAGGAATTATTGAATTTTATCGAAACTTTTATTGGTGAGCATGGCTACAGCCCCAGTTACCGCGAGATCATGCAGGGTCTCAACTATAACTCGGTAGCCACGGTGTCTTTGCATGTTAATAACCTGATTAAGCGCGGACACTTGCTTAAGCGCGACCATTCGGCGCGCTCGCTGGAACTGGCCGAGGCGGCAGAACCGGCCAGGATTACCTCCAACCAGATTGCGCCCGGCGAAGAGAAATGGCTGGTCGAAAAAGTTGAACACGCCTTTACCCAGATCGAAAACCTGGGCGGCGAACTAGCTGAAGCCAGCCTGGATCACTTATATGTATTGATCGGCGCCCTCAAAGTGCTGGGCCTGGAAGGCGCCGCCCAAAGTTTTATGCCACGTCTCACCGAACTCAAACAACGCCAGACTACTTAACCTGTCAATTTGCGGTAATAAATACTATATCTAGCGTAGCAGAGCACTGCTATACTACTAGATAGTTAACAAACAGATGCTGGAAGCAGGCGAAACTCCTGCACTGTGCCGCAACGGTAAATCCTTTTCAGGAAAGTCCGATACAGCTGATAAAGTCTCTCGAGCAAGAGTAAAAAGTCGTTTTATCGTCTTTAAAGCCCTCGCTCTGGAGCAGAGGGTATTTTTATGTCCATGGCCGCGCCAGCCGAAGTAATCCACACAGAACCGATCCAAGAAGAAAGATACGCCCACTCGAATTCCAAGCTTCGGGTGATGGGAGCTCTGGCTGTTGACAAAGAAGTATCACTGGAAGCAATACCGGTTGTAGGTCAGGCATACGCCGACTATGTCAGTGGTGTCCGGGAAATGATAAGAAGCGACAAGGAATTCAAAAACCGGCTTGATATTGATGACAAGCGAGATCACGATATAGTTGACGGACAGGCCCGAGACCTGGACGGTAAGCCCATGGTCAAGGTGGTGGAAAACGGCTGGCGGTCTTCTGAAAGTAAGGCACGCTTGCGGCCTGAATTCAGATTCCAGGTTTTGCGTGACGCCGGCGATGTCCATACGGCCAAAACCGCCGACGCGCTCAAGCCGGGCGAAAGCTACGTAACGGTTAGCATGGCTCCTAAAGAGGGTTTGCAAGAACACCCGGAGATTTACAAAGATGAGCTAGGCTACTCCGAAGACCTTATGTACGTGCAATGGTATGCCAAAGGTGTCGACAAAATGACGGCCGGCTCTTGCTCGATTGAAATTCGTGACGAAGCCGCCTTACTCGAGGTATTGGCCGAAGAAGGCATTGTGATTCCACCGGGTGAATCATCGAACACCTGGATTATGCACGGCATGAAACGCGAATCTACTGCCGGGCAGACTGAAAAGCGTGTTCTGAATCTGCGCCAAAAAGTCTACGAGCGGCAAGCTATGCCCACTCAGCGTCACTCAGTCAGCGAATATGTCGCGAATAATAGCGATATCATGGAAAGCATTTTCAAAGCCTATTATCCCGGGCTGGCCAAAGCTGTTAACGCAAAACATAACAATGAAACCCTCCAGGGCTTGGCTAACGCCCTACTGAAAACAGATCTCACCAACATGGAGCAGGAAGCCAGAGCTGTGCTGATTCAGGTGGCTAACTCATCAAAATTCAACGATGAACTGGGTAACACCATGGATGCAGTTATCCGTTATGCCGCCGTAGAAGAGCTACGCAAGGGCTTGGCAGTTTTTATCGCCGGCTCAAGGCAAACGCCAGCCACCAGTCCAGGGGATCTCTTGCTTATCGAGCGGTCAGACGCCATAGCGGCCATGCACCCCGCAATGCTCAATCAACGCATGGCCAATAATGTGCAGTCCGGCGTTCAGGAAGGCAGATCATACGGCGGCTGCGCAGGCCAGATCAAGCTCAGCAAAGACAGCGGTCTGGGGAATGAGTTATCCGGATATATGACCAATGGCGACAGCCAGCAGTCGGCCTATGGCGGAAGATCCAGACCCTGCCGGAGTATCAAGAATGGCATGAATACTACCTGTCCTTACTGCAAACAAAAAGTTAAAACGATTGTTCCAAAAGAGGGCGGAGAGGTTTACTGTAGCAATAACAAGTGTGCTAGGGCCGCCGCACGTCATCTGATTAAAAAAATGATGCCCGGTAACGAAAAACAGAAAACTTGGTCATAATACAGACATGAGCCGAATCGGGATTTATGCCGGGACGTTTGATCCGGTGCACAGCGGGCATGTTACTTTTGCTTTGCAGGCGCTAAAGGCCGCCAAATTGGACAAGGTATATTTTTTGCCGGAGCGCCGCCCGCCGGCCAAACAGCAAGTTGAGCATTTCGGACACCGGGTGGCCATGCTGAACAAGGCGGCCGCGCCGCACCCGCAATTTGAGGTTTTAGAACTGGTAGATATTAGCTTTAGCGTGGCTCGCACGCTGCCGTACCTTCAGCAGCAGTTTCCTGGCGACGAACTGGTGTTTTTGTTTGGCTCGGATGTAGTGCCGAGCCTGGCCGGCTGGCCCAACTCTGCCCGACTGCTAAAAGCCGGTGAACTGGTGATTGGCCTGCGCAACCAGGACGACCGCGCCGCCATTCATAAAATTGTCGAAGCCTGGCCGGAACAACCCAAAGCCGTGACGGTGTTTGATAGTTTTGCACCCGACATATCATCCGGCAAAGTCCGCGAAGCCCTGCGTCAGCGCCAGACGACCTCCGGTGTGCTTAGTAGTGTCGAGCGTTACAGTGATCGCAACTGGCTATACGTCTCCTTGGCCTAGTTGACGCCCCATAGCGCTTTTGTTAATATACAGGTACTTCTTGACCCTTTGCGAGGGGGCCACGAGAGACAAAAATCAATAAAAATATTATAGTAAGACGAGCCGTGCATATGGGAGTGTGGCGGGAGTTCCTGTACTACTGAGTCTTGGCTGCCGGAGCCTCTTTGGCAATGGCGGCATCGATGACCTTGGTGAAAGAATCAATACTATTACCGAGGTCGGCCTTCTTGCCGTTAATGTAGAAGGTCGGTGTGCCGGTGATGCCTAAGCGTGTACCCTCGGCTAGGTCAGCATTGATTAAGTCGTTGACCTTGCTGCTGGCAAAGTCGGTTTTGAACTGAGTTAAGTTGAGTCCGATTTGCTTAGCAAAGGCATCAAAGTAGGTATTCGGATCGGGCGCGGCCACCCAGCCGGCCTTGCCGTTGGGGTCGTTGTTTTCGTAAAGGACGTCGTGCATTTGCCAGTACTTGTTCTGCAGGCCGGCGGCTTCGGCGGCGCGGGAAGCGGCAAAGGCGTTGCGGTGCAGGCTAACCAGTGGGAAGTTGCGGAACTGGAATTTGATTTTGTCGCCGTACTGCGTCTGGACTTGTTTTACGGTTGGATAGTATTGCTGGCAGTAGGCGCATTGATAATCACCGTATTCCAGCAGCGTCACGCCCGTAGTGCCCTGGCCTTGTACGTGTTGGCTGAGAGTTTTGCCGTTTGATCCGGAGCCGGAATTATTGGATTTACCACCACCGCTCAGCGCGATGATGCCCACAAAAATTAAAACTATGCCGACTATAACGCCCCAGAATTGCTTGGACATGCAAATACTCCTTTTATTGATTCAATTATAGCGTACTTTGTAATCAACGGCGGTCGGTATAAGCTAAAAGGGTATGAGTCTTACCTTTGCAATCATCCTGTTATTGCTGGCGATCGGCGGCATTGTGGTACGTAAAACCTACTACTCTCTGCCGACCCGCGAACTAAAGCGCCAGGCCGAAAACAATGACCCCCAAGCCGCCAGCTTTTACAGAGCTGTAGCCTATGGCGGCAGTCTGCGCAGTCTGTTGTGGCTGTACATTGGCCTGACCAGTGCGGCCAGTTTTATACTGCTGGCCAGGCAACTGCCGGTTTGGGCCAGTCTGCTGATTGTGGGGCCTTTGTTGTGGGCGACTTTTTCGTGGTTGCCGGCCACCCGGGTGACCGCCATCGGCACCAAGCTCACGGGTTTTGTTACGCCACTGATTACTAAAATACTTAGCTACCTACATCCGGTTTTACACCGCACGGCCAGGGTAGCCGATAAGCATGTCGCCGCGGCTCACACCGGGCTTTTCGAGCGCGATGATCTGGTTAGATTGATCGAACAACAGCAGTCGCAAACCGACAGCCGTTTTAGCGATGAGGAATTGGAAATTGCCAAACGGGCTCTGGGTTTTGCAGACCGGCAAGTCGGCGACATTCTGACCTCGCGCAAAAAGATCAAAACCGTCATGGCCGACGATACGATTGGCCCGATCCTGATTGATGAACTGCACAAAAGCGGGCAGGGCGTGGTGTTGGTGCGCGCCAAAGCCAAGGATCCGATCATTGGCACTCTGGAGTTCAAGCGCTTGAACCTGGAGAGCACTGGCACGGTCAGAGACGTCATGAATCCGGCGGTGTACTACATCCATGAAGAAGACAGCCTGGGCGAGGCCCTGCACGCCTTTTTTGCCACCAATCACCCGGTGTTTGTGGTGGTCAACAGTTTTGAAGAGTTTGTTGGCGTCATCACAATTGAGAACATTTTGCAGGAACTGCTGGGTCACGTACCGGGCGAGGAATTTGCTCACCATACAAATCTGGAAGCCGTGGCGGGCCGCCACTCTAAAGCCCCCGAAACCGAAGAATCGGTCGCCGAACCTGTTAAAGCAGATGAAGAAGTGATAGAATAACCCCTTATGAGAACTTTAAGCAGCGACCTGCCAGACCACATCGGCAAGACTGTCCACATCCAGGGCTGGCTCCACAAAAAGCGCCTGCTGGGCGGCCTGACCTTTATCAACGTCCGCGATCGCGGCGGCCTGGTACAGGTGGTAATTGATAACAAAGCCGAAGTTGAAAAACTGCGCGGCCTGCAGATCGGTACCGTGCTGGCGGTTGACGGCAAAGTAACCGAAGAGCCGCGGGCTCTCGGCGGCGCCGAACTCCATGACGCCAAACTTACCGTACTGGTGTCGGTAGAAGCCGAGCCACCAATCGAAATCGACAAACCCCTCAGCCACAAACCCGACAACCTCGACACTCTATTCGAATACCGGCCGATCGGCCTGCGCAACCTGCAGGAAGCCACCGTCTTCAAAGTTCAATCAGCCATTACCCAGGCTCTGCGCGATTACTTCTACCAACAAGATTTTACCGAGATTCGGACGCCGAAATTACTGGCGGCGGCTACCGAGGGCGGTGCCGAAGTCTTCAAGCTAGACTATTTTGGGCGAGAAGCTACCTTGGCTCAAAGCCCCCAGTTTTATAAGCAGATCATGGTTGGTGTCTTTGAGCGGGTCTTTGAAATCGCTCCGGTCTACCGCGCCGAGCCCAGCGCCACCACCCGTCACATGACCGAATATATATCAGTTGACGGTGAAATGGGCTTCATCAATATCGAAGATCTTAAGCAATTTTTGGGCGGGCAAATGAACTACGTTAGCGATCATATCTGGAAAGAACACGGCGACGAGCTGAAGCGCCTAAATGCCACCAAACCTAAACTGCCAAAAGAAATCCCTTCAATCTCAATGGCCGAAATTCACGCCAAGTACAGCAAAGCCAACGGCCAAAACACGGTTGGCGAAAAGGACCTGCGACCCGACGAAGAGCGCTGGATTTGCGAATACGCCAAGAAAAACCTCGACAGTGAAGCCGTCTTCGTGACAGACTGGCCGGTTAGTGAAATGAAGTTTTACCACAAAGCCCAGGCCGATAACCCCAAACTAGTCGACCGCGTCGACCTGTTGTTCCGTGGCGTCGAAATCGTGACCGGCTCAATGCGCGAAAACGATTACGCCGTAGTTTTGAAGCAACTCAAAGAAATGGCCGGTGGTGACCCGGAAGATCCCGGTTTCAAACCCTTACTGCAGGCCATGCAGGCCGGCATGCCTGTGCACGGCGGCTTTGGCATGGGCTTAGAGCGTCTAACCCAGAAGTTCCTGGGTCTCAACAACGTCAAAGAAGCCAGCCTCTTCCCCCGCGACATCAACCGCCTCGCCCCTTAGCCGGGCAGGTTTTAATTAAAAGTTAATTAAATTGACTGACAAAGTCGTCCTCAAAATTTGAGGGCATATCAAATTGATATACGGTAGATATCAAAGGAATATCGGGTTAATATGTCACGAGATTTTAAGGTACAACAAATCAGCTTGGTATTGTCGAAAGAGCTACTCCATAAGATAGACGAGGCGGCCAAGTCCTACTATGTCAACCGCACTGCCTATATCCGTCGCGCCCTGGCCAGCGCTACGGCGGACGATCAGTCCCACGTCGAAAAAATGGCTAACAGATTCCGCGACCCCAATCCGACTGTGCGTGAGACTAAATCAAAAGATAACAATGACGATGACGACGTCCTGGCTTCTCTTAGGGCGAGCGGAATTGACATCGATTAGTCGAGCGAGTGCCAGATATACCAACTGGCGGCGGATTCGTAGGGGTGCCAGTTATTCTTTTTGGCCAGCTTGGTGATTTGATCCGGCGTTGGTAAATCTTTGAGACCATACAGGGCACGAATACCGTTGCGAATGCCCAGATCGCCAACCGGCAGAACGTCCAGGCGACCCATGCAAAACTTCAGGAACATGTGAGCCGTCCACTCGCCGACGCCTTTGACATCAGTGAGTTCGGCGATGATTACTTCGTTGGTTTGTTTATCCAGCTTGTCGAAACGGACGCGGCCGTCAATTACATGTTGCGCCAAGTCTCGCACATAGTTGGCCTTGGCATAGCTAAAACCAACGCCGCGTAATTCTTCTACTGATTTTTCCAGGATCGCCGCCGGTGCCGGTAACTCGCCGCCAAACAGATCGCGAAAGCGCTGTTTGATGGAGGCCGCGGCTTTAACGCTGAGCTGTTGCCCGATGATTGAATTGACCAGCGCACCATAGTAATCACCATGCGGTTCAAGCTTGGCCAGGCCGGCACGTTTAATAATCGGCGCCAGAACCGGGTCGTTTTTGGACAAGTGGATGACGGCCTTTTGCAGATTGTCTTTTGTCGCCAGCTCCATATGACCATTGTATACCCCAACTTTTTTGCTAGACTTAACTAAAGGATAAGCATATGCCTGATACCAAGTCTGATTTACCCGACTCCAACCCGCAAGGAACAGCTCCTGAACTTCCCGAAGAATTAAACGACGATCCACAGCAACCGGCCGACAAGCTGGTAGATCCCGAAACCGACAAAGCCGTTGACGATATTGTAGCCAAAGAAGGCGACACCGTTCTGGCCGTAGAAGACGCCAAGCGGGCGCGCAAATCGGCTGTTGCCGGTTCTGGTGGTGGCTGGAAAGACAAGCTAAAGAGTCTGATCAAGAATCGACGTTTCCAGGCCGGTGTGGCCATAGTATTGCTGATCATTTTTGCCTTGCCGGTAACGCGTTATACGGTGCTGGGGCTATTTATCAAAGAGCCGGTAACTATCAGCGTGCTGGACAGCAAGACCAACACCCCTGTTAGTGGTGCCTCAGTAACGGTTGGCGGTGCTGATGGTAAAACCAACGGCAGTGGCCAGGTAACTATTAAAGCCCGACCCGGCAAAACCAGAGTTGCCATTGCGAAACAGTATTACAAAGACGGCTCCAAACCATTGTTTGTAGGCTTAAAAAGTGCCAAAACGACAATCCTACTGGATGCCACTGGCCGCCTGGTGCCGGTCACCGTAGTCAACAAGATCACCGGTCTACCACTGGCCAATGTCCAGATAAAGGTGCTCAATAGCACCGCCAAAACCGACTCCAAGGGCCAGGCGACCATCGCCTTGCCGACTACCGCCAACACGCAAGCCGCCAAGCTGAGCCTCAGCGGTTACAATTCAACCGACGCCACCATCACGGTTATCGACAAAACTGTTAAAGCCAACACGCTCCAGCTGACACCAGCCGGACAAATCTACTTCTTGTCAAATCTTAGTGGGAATCTTGATGTTGTTAAGTCCAACCTGGATGGTAGCGGCCGTAAAACCGTCCTGGTCGGCACCGGTCACGAAGAAGCTAGCACCACCAGCCTGCTGGCCTCGCGCGACTGGCACTACCTGGTTCTTAAATCCCGCCGCGACGGCAACCAAGCTTCGCTGTACTTAATTGACACCAGCAATGATAAAACCACC
>PFOA01000032.1 GCA_002792275.1 Candidatus Saccharibacteria bacterium CG_4_10_14_0_2_um_filter_52_9
AATCTGTTGGAAACGGCCGGTGCCAACGTTCACCGCGTTAACTTTGGCGGCGATGTCGGCATGCATGTAGCCAAAAGCATGTGGGCCATTATCAAAAATCTGGAAGGCGAGCATCCCGAAAAACTGGCCGCCGTACCCGAAGCCGAGCAAGCGGACTGGCTGAGCGTCCGCTACGTGGAGGGCAACACGGCCTATGACGAAAACGAAGCCACCAAGGCCGCGATCGTTGAATTTAACAAAAAAATCTATCAACTGCATACCGATAATGATCATCAGTCGCCGTTCGCGCGAATATACTGGACCTGCCGCGACTGGAGCTATCAATATTTCGAAGCTTTCTACGGCCGCATCGGTGCTAAATTCGAGAAGTTTTACCCCGAGAGCGAAACAGCTCCGATCGGCTTAGCGGCGGTTCGTGCCCACGTTGGCGATGTTTACGAAGCCAGTCAGGGCGCAATTGTGTTCAATGGCGAAAAACACGGCCTGCACACCCGGGTTTTCATCAATTCCGAGGGCTTGCCAACCTACGAAGCCAAAGATGTCGGCCTGATCATCAAGAAATACGAAGACTACCATTTTGACCGCTCAATCGTGATTACCGGCAACGATATTGCTGAATACATGAAAGTGGTTCTCAAAAGCCTCGAACAGTTTAAGCCCGAACTGGCAGCCGCAACAACACATCTGACGCACGGTCTGGTTAAGCTGCCGGGCGGTGTCAAGATGAGCAGCCGTCTGGGCAATATTTTGCGGGCTGTCGACATTCTCGACGTAACGTCCGCGGCCAATCAGGAACAAACCGGCCAGGATAACCAAGACACCGTGCTTGGGGCTGTAAAATACGCCTTTGTAAAACAGCGCATGGGCAGTGATATCATCTATGATCCCAAAGAATCGGTTAGTTTGGAGGGCAACAGCGGTCCTTACCTGCAATATGCCCATGCCCGGGCGCGGTCGATACTGGGCAAAGCCGGCGAGGTAACGGCTCTGCCAGCGGACACCGAGCTGGAGGCCGGCGAGCGCTCACTGGTGCGCAAAATCAGCGAATATACAGAGGTGGTAGACAAGGCCGTGGCCGAGCTGATGCCGCATCACATTGCCGGCTATTTGTATGAGCTGGCGCAGGCTTTCAACCGTTTCTACGAGAATAACCGGGTGATCGACAATGAGCGCCAAGCAGTTCGGCTGGCGCTGGTAGATAAGTACGCCCAAACCCTGAAGTCCGGCCTGGGCTTACTGGGCATCGCCGCACCTGATAGAATGTAACCATAACCAAAGGAGCGCTATGACAGCTAGATCCCGAAAAGGTGGGGATGAGCAGACAAGGGTAGTGACAAGCGGTTCGACAATCAGAATCGAACAGCCCAGCAGTGAACGTGGCCGCAAACCCAAGGTGTCGGTAGTTGTCGGCAACACCACCGACGAATTTGTGGGCGGTTTTGTCGACTTTTTGCGCGAGCACGCCGTGGTTGGCCTGGCTATCGGTTTTGTCATCGGTGTGCAAGCCCAGACGC
>PFOA01000014.1 GCA_002792275.1 Candidatus Saccharibacteria bacterium CG_4_10_14_0_2_um_filter_52_9
TACCTGACAGCCGCTTTCGACAACTTTTTTGACTTCGGCGGCTAAAAAGGCGACGATCTCGGGATCGACGCCGAACTCATATTTACCGGCTAATTGCTCGCCCGAAAGTTTCAGGAGGACTCGTTTGTACTGAGGTGTACCCATCTAGTCAATCAGTATAGCAGAGATATATTAAATGAAAATTAAATCTCTGGAAATGCGCCGCCTAGCGGCTTATACTACAAGCAATGGGAAAGTATACTCAGGCGGAAATTGACAAGCTGATTGACGAAGCGGCCGAGCGTGCCGTCGGCTTTTACTACGAGAAGATGCAGGATGATTTTGAGCGCACTCATGAGTCGACCACTTTTATTAAGGAGCAGCTCGACCAACAAGTCGATCAGCAAGAATTCGAAGATCTGACAGCTGATGTCGACATCAACCGTTTAGCTGTCATTGAAACCAATAAAGATGTTGGCCGGCTTAAGGTGCGAGTGAACAAGTTGGAAAATGCTTAAAATTTATTCCTGGAACGTTAATGGTATCCGGGCAGTGATGAAGAAGGGGCTGTGGAAGCCGTTTCTGGCAGACGAACAGCCCGACATCCTGATGTTGCAAGAGATCAAGGCCAAGCCCGAGCAGGTAGAGGAGATCCCGATAGACGGCTATGACGCTTTTTGGTATTCGGCCGAAAAGCCTGGCTACTCCGGTACAGCTCTGCTCAGCAAAACGGCACCCTTGCAGGTCGTCAACGGCTTTCCGCAAGCTATTATCAAAAAATACCAGGTCAGCGGCGATACCTACGGCGATCCGAACCAAGAGGGCAGGGTGATCGCCGCTGAGTTCGACAAGTTCTGGGTAGTCACTGTCTACACACCCAATGCCAAGGACGACCTGAGCCGTATCCCACTCAGACATAACCACTGGGATCCGGCCTTTTTGGCCTACTGCAAACAGCTCGAAAAGACCAAGCCGGTAGTTTTTTGCGGCGACCTGAATGTAGCGCACACCCCGGACGATCTGGAGAACGACAAAACCAATGTCGGCAAAAAAGGCTTCACCGACGAAGAACGCGCCGGTTTCCAGGCCTTTATCGATGCCGGTTTCGTGGACACTTTCCGGATGTTCAAACAGGGTAAGGGCTACTACAGCTGGTGGTCGCACTTTGCCAAAGCCCGCGAACGCAACGTCGGCTGGCGCATAGATTACTTCTTGGTATCAAACAGCCTTAAGGCCAAGGTTAAGTCTGCCGACATCCATGCCAGTGTCTTGGGCAGCGACCACTGTCCGGTATCTGTTACACTAGACGTATGAGCAAGCAACGGCCGTTCGCGGTATTCGACATCGACGGCACAATTATACGCTGGCAGCTTTATCATGCCGTGGTCGACGAACTGGTTAAAACCGGACAGCTCGACAGCGGCGAGTTTCAAACCGTGCGCCAAGCCCGCATGAACTGGAAGCGGCGCCACCACGAAACCTCCTACCGGGCCTACGAAACAATCCTGGTTGAATTATTCAACACAGCCGTCACCGACATCAGCGTTGAGGATTTGCGCAAAGCCTACCAGGCCGTCATCGGTTCCTACAAAGACCAGGTTTACACCTACACCCGCGATCTGATAGACGAGCTCAAGGCCAAAAACTACCTGTTGTTTGCCATCTCGGCCTCACAAGACGAGATCGTCAAAATGCTGGCCGACTATTACGAATTTGATGATGCCGGTGGCTCGGTTTACGAAGTAAAAAACGGCCGTTTTACCGGGCAGAGCGAAATCCTGCGCAGTGAACGCAAACCCGAATTCCTAAAAGAACTGGTCAAAAAGCATTCTGCCACCTGGCAGGGCAGTATTGCCCTGGGCGACAGCGAAGGCGACATACCGATGCTATCGGCAGTCGAACAGCCGATCGCCTTCAATCCCACCAAAGACCTCTTTGAGCATGCCAAAAAACAGGGCTGGCCGGTGGTAGTAGAACGCAAAAACATGGTCTACAAACTGGAGCCGGGCGATGGATCATACCTACTGGCATAAACAAACCCCTGGCGAGGCGCTGTATCCGGATCTGTTATGGAGCCGGCCGCAACACAAAAAGCAGGCCGGCAAGTTGCTGATAGTCGGCGGTAACGCCCATGGCTTCGCCGCCGCCGCCGAGGCCTACGCCGAAGCCGGCCAGGCCGGTATCGGTACAGCCCGCGTGTTATTACCGGATAGTCTGCAGAAAACCGTCGGGCGGATCTTTGAGGCCGGAGAATACGCCCCCAGCACACCCAGCGGCAGTTTCAGTCAGCAGGCTCTGGCCGAGCTGCTGGATCTAGCGTCCTGGAGCGACGGCGTCCTGTTGGCCGGCGACCTCGGGCGCAATTCCGAAACGGCCATCGTGCTGGAGTCATTTCTTGCCAAGTATCCCGGACTTCTGGTGCTAACCGGGGACGCTGTGGATTACTTTATAAAAACTCCGGCCTCGCTTTTGGAGCGCGAGAACACCGTTTTGGTGCTCAATTTCCCTCAATTACAAAAGCTTTCCACGAGTATTCATTTTGCAACGGCTTTCACGTCTCAAATGGACTTTCTGAACTTGATAAAGATACTGCGCGAATTTACCGAGCAATACCAAACAGCGATTGTATTGCGTCATAACGAAACTGTCTTTGTGGCCCTCGGCGGGCTGGTCAGCACTACAAAAACACCGGCCGGCACAGAAGTGAAACTCGCCGCCCACGCCGCCGTTTGGCAACTCCAAAACCCTTCAAAACCGTTCGAGGCTGCAACTACCAGTCTGGTCTAGCCAGCTTCGTTAAAACCTAACGAAGCTTCGGCTTGTTCAAATCGATTATTAGCTATCTTAACACCGAGTCCTTGTAGGGCCGTGCGCGATTCAGATGCAGGACCAAGCGTGTCGCCAAAGCCAATCAGCTCCCTGGTGTCAGCGCCCAGTAGACGGTCAAGGTAGCCAAAAGCTGCAGAAGGGCCTTACATACCACTTATATGATCGTCCTCTACCGGTATTCCTGCTCGATCCCTGAGTGCGTCATGGATGAACCTTTTCAAAGCCTTTTCCTCTCCGCTTGTGTTAAAAATCTTACACTTATCTTATACACCCGGAATAAGGAGCTGTCAAATGCAAAATGTCTGACAAATTCTGCATACTTTGAAGATAAGCGGAGTCCGAAATTAAAAACCTTATTATTTTTGGGATAGTTAACATACTTGCGTCGGTGCTTAGTGGCGCATCTGGCGGTGCCGGCGGTATGATAGCCACGCCGTTCATGGTACTGCTCGGCCTAACGCCGGCGCAGGCCATCGCCACGGCTAAATTTAGCGGTTTTGGCGTGTCTGCAGGAGCGAGCAGCCGGTTTTTTAAGGAGAAGTTGACCGACAAAAAGACGGTCATCATTTTTTCAATAATTGGTGCCATTGCTGCCTTGGCGGGCAGTCTAACGCTGGTACATTTTCGTGACCAGAGCGATATTATCCAGCGGATTATGGGTATTGCTATCTTGGCTATCGGCGTTCCAATGTTATACATCCGCAACCTGGGACAGATAACCAAACATCCACCGACCTGGCTTAAGGCAGTAGGTTTTTTCTGCTGGCGATAAGTGTATTCCTGCAAATTGCTGTCGGCTCAGACTCAGGCAGTCTGCAACTTATTGTCTTAATGGGATGTTTGGTATGACTGCCTTAACCGCCAGTGCTACGCGACGGCTCACACAGCTGACCGTTGCGGCCGTAGGTTTGACTGTTTATATTGCGGCTGGCTTGGTTGATTATCGCTTTGGTCTGGTAGGATTCATTACTTCTTTGGTGGGCGGTTTTATTGGCGCGCACATTGCTATTAAAAGAGGTAATAAATTCGTAATAAATCTACTGGCAGTTACTAGTATTCTGCTGGCGCTTCAACTGATCTTCGGCTAATAAGATTATGGTGGGCGAGGTGGGACTTGAACCCACAATCCGTAAGGAACACGATTTTGAGTCGTGCGCGTATACCAATTCCGCCACTCGCCCGTAACCGTAATCATCTTAGGCTACAAGGGGTAATTGTACTATACTTGGGGTCAGAGAACCAGCCGGGTCTCGTGATTTGTTATGGCTACAAACCCACCCTACACACCATTTGACGACTATACGCCGCAGGCTACACCGCCCCTGACGGATGGCACTCCGCAGGGCGGGGCGGCGGCTGATGTCATCCGCGATAAGGTGGCCCGGATTTATGGCGATGAGCCGGATGCCAAACAGGAACTGAATGAAGCCGAGCACCTGCAACGCCGCAGTAAGCATCAGCAATTTATGTATGACCTCAGCACCTCGGGGCGGAACCTGGCTCAGATCCAGACCGAGTGGCACAGCTACTACCAAAACCTGCCGCCGGATGAAAAACACCAGGTATGGCAGGAGTTTTATGCCAGCCAAGCCGCCATGACGGGCCAACCTAAGGCCGATGACCCGCACCGACGCTCGGCGCACAAACAACAGGCCGCCCGGCCGCGCAAGCTACGTGACGCCCGTAGTGCCGCCGATGTGCAGGCCGCTCTGCGCCACAGCATCACGGCCGGCGGCCAGCTGGATGCCAGGCACCACCTGCAATCGCTATTGTTCGGACTAAGCATGGGTTTTCTGGTCATCTTGGTATTTCTGTTCGGCTTTTTTAATGAGGTGTTTATTGCGCCCTTTGTTCAGCCCAGCCGAACCACGCCCGCCACGCCATTAATCGTTAGCAGTGACAGCGTTGCTCCCAGTGCCACGCCAGAAATTATCATTCCCAAAATCAACGTCGAGATACCGGTTGTATACGATCAGACTTCCACTGAAGAGGAGGCCATCCAGAGTGGCCTGGAAAATGGTGTTGTGCACTACCCGACCACCACCAGGCCGGGTGAAACCGGCAATGCGGCATTTTTCGGCCACAGCAGTAACAACATCTTTAACAAGGGTAGGTACAAGTTTGCCTTTGTGCTACTGCACACCCTGGTGCCGGGCGACACCTTTTACCTGACATACCAGGGCAAGGTCTACGTTTATAAAGTCATTACCAGGGAGGTGGTTGATCCCGGCAATGTCGGCGTGCTTAATCCGGTGGCCGGGCAGACCGCCACGGCAACGCTTATAACCTGTGACCCACCCGGCACCAGCCTGCGCCGCCTGGTGGTTGTCGGCCAGCAGATCAGCCCCGATCCCTCAGGCAATGCCACAACGGCGGTTGCGGAGCAAGCTCCTGTGGCCACGCCCAAAAAATTGCCGGGTAATGGGCCGACCCTGTGGGGGCGCTTCATCAGTACTGTGCTTGGCAAAGCGATTACAGCCGTGGTACTGGTGACCACGTTCTTGATTATTATGCGCATCATGAGGAAGCGCTTTGCCAGCCTGCTTAGATAATTACTGATCGGCCGGAATCAGCAGTGCCGTCTGGTCGAGGTCGAGCTGACCGGCGGCATTCGGTGCCAGGCTATAGACAAACTTAAAGTCTGGCGCAAAGGCCGGCAGGTAGCCGCTGTTGGCAGTCATCAGCAGTCGTGAATTGGCGTTATCGTAGTCAAATACTGCCAGCTTGGCACCGCTGACATACAACAGCCGGTTGCCGTCCATCCATTGGGCATGAGCTTGCGGGGCATCCAGCGGCAGGTTAGTTGTATAGTTGTAAGCCTTTTTATTCTCAATATCATACACCGCAAAATGACTGCCGTTTTCGACCATAATATACTGGGCAGTATCAGAGAACTTCAGATAATTAACCGCCTCGACACGCAGAACCTGGCTCGACACCGCCACATGATCGGGCTGGCGGTTTAGCTGATCGGCCGGATCCTTGTAGATGAAAACCCGGTTGTCGCTGGTGGCACCGACGGCTACATACATGGTGCCGCTGTATGTAGTGAGATCCACTAGGTAGCCCGTGCCTGCCGGCAAACTTCGTATGTTGTAGGTCTTACTGCCGGCCAACAGCTTAACCAGCACCTTGCCAGCCGGGGCACCGCTGTCGGTAATGTAGAGGACGGTGTCGTTGTCATAGGTCTTGTAGGCCAGGACGCGTGCCAACAACGACGCCGGCACCGGGGTTTTGAGGCTGACCGACTGCAGGCCGGCGGTGGCAGCGTCGTAAATGTAGTACTGGTCATATTTGCGGTTGTTGAGTGTTAATTTGGCGGGGTTAATCGCCAGAGTGGTATTAAGATTGACCGACAGCGCCGGTTCGGAACGATTGGCCATCACGTATTCGGTTCGGCCGTCGAAGCCGTGCTGTAGTAGCAAGTGGTTATTATCATCGGCCCATTCCGCCAGTTGCCAGGTCTCGCCGGCGGTGGCTTTGGTGATACTGCCGGCTGGTAGCGCCATGGGCGCGGCCGGCTTGGCGGGGTTTTTGAGGTCATAGACTACGAATTCGTTGATGGCGCCTTGCTGAACTATCAGCCAGCGCCGGTCAGGACTCTGAGTCATCAGCGCCGGAACCGCCGGCTGAGCTTGCAACTTGGTAGTTACCAGGCTCTTGGGAAACAGAAAAGGGTAGTCAAAATGCTCGACATCGCCGCCGTCCAGCTCAATCTTGCGTTGCCAGTCGCCGTAGCCGCTTCGCGCCAGCTTTACATCATAGATACCGGCCGGCAACAGCATGCGGGTATTGGTTTTGGATGTTTTGAGCTGGCCATCGACGTAGATTGAGGCCGGATGTGGCTGGCTGGAGAAATACACCAGGCCGTTCTGGATCACAGTGCCGTCTTTGCCCAGCCCGAAGCCGTAAGACAGCTTGAGCAATATCAGCGTGGCCATAACAATGGCTACGGCCAACAGTATGTAGCCGGTAAACAAAATAACGTTATGGCGCAGTTCTTTTTTGGGGTCGAGATAATCCATGGTCGGTGGTATCCAGTATGGATTGACTTGTCTGGAATCACAAGAGGGTTTAAGATGTAAGTACATCGCTTAAGCTGACGACAGGCCATATTACGTGAGCAAAAAAAACACTATTATCGAAATAAACGGGAAGCAGTACAACGCACTAACCGGTGCGGCTATGTCTGGCACCCCGGCCACCCCCGTAAAGAAGCCGACTATGCACGATGTTGTGCGGCATACCGGCAGGAATGCCAGCGGACACAGTCCCAAAACCTCCGCCACGCTGATGCGTCACGCTGTCAAAAAACCGGCCGCCCTGCCAAAAAATCGTATTAAGCCTAGCGCCGTTCACGCCGCGGCTAAACGCCCGCTGGCCGAGGTAGTGGTCAGCCAGTCGGTCACCGGCCTCGATGAGCGACGCTTACAAACGGCCGGCCGGATTCCTAAGAGTAAAAGTATCAGCCACTTTACTGCCTTGCCGATGGCCAATGTCAGCCAGCTGATACAACCGGTGGCGCCTATGCCTGTGCGCCCGCCAGCACCGGCGACCCGCCGCTCTGCCCGACCCAAAACCACCGCCGACGTTCTGGAACAGGCTCTACAAAGCGCCACCAGCCACCAGCAGAAACCGCTGAAGAAGCCTCGCCAGCAGCACAGCCGCCTGCGGGTATCAGTGGGTACGGTAGTTGTTTTACTTGTGGCGGGGGTTGTTGGCAGCCAGCAACTACCCAATCTACGCCTGCACATGGCTTCGGCTAAAGCCGGTTTTAACGCCAGTCTGCCCGATTACCAGCCGG
>PFOA01000089.1 GCA_002792275.1 Candidatus Saccharibacteria bacterium CG_4_10_14_0_2_um_filter_52_9
CCTGAGCTGGCAACTGATTATTCATTGCCTTTGGGCGACCTGCTCAAGCAGAGCCCGGATCTCCAGACCTACCACCCCACAACAGTGCTGGAAACCGGCTGGGACATCTTGTTTTTCTGGGTAGCCCGCATGATTCTGGCCACCACTTATGCCACCGGCCAGGTGCCGTTTAAAACCATTTACCTGCACGGCCTGGTGCGCACCGAGGACGGCAAAAAGATGAGCAAAAGCCATCCCGAAACCATCATTGATCCGTTGGAAATTATCCCCCGGTACGGCACCGATGCCTTGCGGTTTGCAGTTATTCAAAACACCTCGCCGGGCAACGACCAGCGACTAGGTAAAACCAAGATTATTGCCAACCGCAACTTCGCCAATAAGATCTGGAATGTGGCGCGCTATATCGAAGATATCATCGGTGATAATCCGGAAAGGGCAGGGGCTAAACCGACGTCTGCCGCCGATCACTGGATATTGAGTAAATTACAACAGTCACAAGAGAAGATTCATGGCGATTTAGACAATTATCACTTCGGTGAGGCCTACGATACGCTGTACCACTTCATTTGGGATGACCTGGCCGATTGGTACATTGAAGCCAGCAAAGCCGAACCCAATAAGCCGCTGTTGGCCTATTTGCTGGAGCAGGTTCTGGTGCTGGTGCACCCCTTTGCACCCTTCCTGACCGAAACCATCTGGCAGACCTTGGCCTGGGAGAAGGATTCGCTCTTAGCCGCCCGTCAATCCGAAAAAATCATCGGCCACGACGGCAAGCGAGCCGCCGAGTTTACAGAGATTCAGGCTATCGTCAGCGAAGCCCGTTTTATCACCAACGCTCTGAAAGTCGCTGGTGCCACGCTGTATTACACCGACGTGCCGTTCCTGAAAGACAACGCTGCAACTATCAAGCATCTGGCCCGGCTGCAAGATGTCACCGAAGTTACTGATGGTACCGGCCTGTTCCTGACGGCTACTCGCCACAAAGCCTGGCTGGATATCGATAAAAGCACCGCCCAGTCTTACGCCAAAGAACTCGATGCTAAGCGCCAACAGCAGACGGCCAGCATTCAACAGCTGGAAAGCCGCATGGCCAACAAAGAATACGTTAAAAACGCTCCAAAAGCGGTTGTAGGCCAAACCAAAGACCAGCTCAAGGCCGCGCAGGAGTTATTGGCAACCCTGGACGCCGAATACCAACGTTTCGGCAATTCTAACTAATCTTCGGCGGGTTCGAGAGCTTCGCGGGCCCGGGCAACCGATTCCTCAATCCGGGCGTCGTCAAACGATAGGACATGCCAGCCGTGTTTTTCGGCGGCCATCAGGTTGCCGCGGTCATCGTCTATCAGCATGATTTCGCCGGCCGGAACGGCGGCTTGCTTCTGGGCGATTTCGTAGATCTTCGGCTCGGGCTTCATTGCTCCCACCTCTGAAGAATCAATAATGGCATCGTAGGCCAGGTTAGGCAGCTGGCCACTGCGTCGCATGGCAGCCAGCAAACCCGGAGCAATATTACTCATTAAGCCGATGCGGTAATGTTCGGCTGCCCAGGCTAGTAGCTCCTGCATGGCGACTACCGGCTCAACCGCCGCCAGATAGTAATCAGGCCAGTTAACAGCTTCCACGCCCAGGCGCTCGGCCAGCTTGGCATTGAGGTCGCCGACACTCATAACACCGCGGTTAACGTCGTCGTTGTAGTGCCAGTAGGCGGTTTCGATAATGTCCGAGCGAACCCCGGTATCTTCGGCCAGTTTGGCAAAAGCGCGCTGGTAAAAATGCACCAGGCAGCCGTTGACGTCAAAATAAATAAAGCCGGCACCGCCCTTGGTTTTGAGCAACGTCCGATTGGTTCTAACAGGGACAGTTTGGCCCATCAGCTCGTCCAAGCCGACGTTCAGGGCACCGGCGATGGCTTGAATGGTAAAGATTGAGGGCGCCTTGATGGCGCCGCGCTCAATCTTCGTCAAGGTCGAGAAACTTAAGGAGGCCTGATGGCACAACTGTTGCTGCGTTAAACCGGCCGCTTGCCGCGCGCCCTGCAATTGTTTGCCCAACCCCCTCTCATCCATGGCCTGATCATACCAGCCAATCAGCCAAAAAACTAGTACTAAATGGCTGCTAAATGTGTAGAACGTAAGTCAGAATGGTGTAGAAGAACAGGGAAGTGATCACAAATATAACGCCCAGAACCGTCCAGACGCTCTGGCTGTTGCCGTAACCAACGCGCCGGCCGATCCGGCTGTAGCACCAGGCAGACACTCCGGCTCCAAAAAATACCGACATAAGAAAATTCATAAGTGTATTGTAACCTAAAAGGCCAGCTTCTTGGCCATCTCGGCTAAGGCAGCGTGATCGGGCTTGGCAAGCATGTTACGTTCCACATGAAACTCGTCGAGTGTGCTAAAAGGGAAGACGTGCACGTGGGCGTGCGGCACATCCAACCCCAGTACTTGCTCGCCAACGTAGACTTTGTCGAGCACGTCATTGATCCGTTGCGCCACTTTCTTGCAAGTAGCCATGACAGCCTTATAATCCTCATCATCCAGATCCCACAGGAATTCAATCTGTTTCTTAGGAATCACCAGTGTATGACCCGGCTGTTTGGGGTGAATATCCAAAAAGGCCAGCGTCTTATCGTCCTCGTAGATCTTGTAGCAGGGGATCTCGCCCTTAACAATCCTGGTAAAAATACTGTCTTCCATACCTAAATTATACATCGCCCTGCCGGCTTCCTTTTGGGCTCGCCCATACAATAGACGCACAATGGCAGTACATTGTACTGCTGTCTTGGGTTTCCGGGGGCGTGTATACGCCGTATATACGCTGTAGCCACACTGTGGATGCGTTGCTGGGTGGAAGGTAGGGTCGTCTGGGCAATAAGGAATCATTAAATTATTATTAACTTCTGTGATTTTATGGTCGCTTATGCTTGCTGAGCTGAGCCGGTTCAGCGATAGTCGTTTAGACTATGAAACACGCGGCAATGACTTGGCAATGGTGGCTACGCAGTCTGGGCTGGTTACTGGCGGCAACGCTGATTTGCATTGTTATCCTCGGCGCAGCTATGTCTGGCGCGACCACAACGGCAAAGACCCGACCCGACTGGTCAAGCCCTGCTGTAATGGCACTTAAACGAGTCAGCACCCTGCCAAGCTCGCAGAGTGAGCCGAATTTTCTGAATAATCTGGATTGTAGTCTGGTTACTTACAGGGTAGCCGCCACCAAAGAGATGCGTACCGGCTGTTTTACCCCGACGGCGATTGGCATGATGGATAGTGATACTGAGCTGGTGATATTTAACGGCACCGACGAGGCATTGCCCATAATAGCCTACGCCCCTCATCAGATTCTGGCTCCCTGGCCTAAGGCCATGGATCTGGTATCGCTCAGCCCGGTTAGCACCGGCGGATCACGTATTGGTTTATACAAAAACCCGGCGGCAGTATTGCAGGATCAACGCAACCTACTGCTACAACTGACATCCAAACAGATGACAGCTCCGGCCGAATTGCCGTTAACTGATAATGCGGGCCAGCCGCTGGTTATTAATGAGCAGAGCCTGGCCTTTTCGGATGGAGGCGGCTGGCTGGTGGCCGAGACTCTGAATGGCTCGTTTGTGCGAATTAATCTGGCTACGCTAGAGGTTAAGGCTTTTGCCAAGGCCTTTGGCAGTCAGGGCAGTCCGGCACTGCTGAAGTCACGAGTGGCCATTAGCGATAACGGGCAATATGTGGCGATTGCTAACGCGGCGGCTGATTCTTTTAAGGTCTACGATTTAGGCGTCTGTAGCGGTACCAGCGTAAATTTACAGCCCGAAAACTGCCCGGCCTATGAATATAAGCCTTTTGTCAGCCAGCAAATCGCCGGCTTGCGATCGATCCGCCACCTGCGTTTTGTGAATGACGGCCTACTCAGCTTCGAAACATCCATGGTTGACCCTACACAAGCCGGTATATATGAGCTGGCGCCGACAACCAGCATAGACTCGCTGATTGATTATCTTGGCTTGGGGGATTCCTACACCTCCGGGGAGGGAGCCTTTAACTACTCGGACGGAACCGATACTGCTAACAATAAATGCCATCTGTCGATTAAATCGTATCCCTTATTATTGGCGCGTGACATATTCAGTAATCGGGGCGGCCGGTCTGTCGCCTGCTCAGGCGCGGTTATCAACGATGTTGGCAATAACAGTGATGATTACCGCGGCCAAGTACGTACCTATAACCCGGCACTTTTTGACTCGGTAATGACAAACTTTGTGCCGGGTTACGTTTCGCAGGAGAAGTTTGCGCGACAGTATCAGCCCGGCGTAATCACCGCTTCGGTCGGCGGCAACGATATAGGTTTCGGCGATATCGTCAAAAGCTGTGCCATGCCGCATGTCAGTCGTCATCTTAGCGATAATGTCTGTTTTAACACCTACGAAGACCGGCTGGAGGTGACTGAGCAGATCGACAGAACGGTGCCCCGCTGGACAGCACTGTACAAGCAACTGGCTTTGGCGTCACCGGCTAGCCGGCTCTACGCCATAGGTTATCCGGAAATCGCCGATGATACCGGCAATTGCGCCCTTAATGTTAATCTAAGCAAGAGTGAGCTCGAATTTTCTATTACTTTGGTTAACTATCTCAATAAAGCCATACAGCAGGCCACGGCCGCGGCCGGTATTACCTATGTAGATATTGATAAAGCTCTTTACGGGCATCGGCTTTGCGAAACAATCAGCAGTAACGTAGCCGTTAACGGGTTGACTGCCGGCACTGATTCCGGCATCATCGGATCCGAAAGCTACCATCCCAACGCCCTGGGGCATGAACTGATCGAACAGGCAATTCTTAAACAAACGCATAACCTCACAATAGCTCCAGCTCCGGCCTTACCAGTAGACACATCAAACATATTGAAGGCACCAAAAAGCGGTCGCGCAATAACTAATCGCGTACCCGTCAGCAGTCTTGTGACCCCCGTTATGGCATTGAGTAAGGTGGTGACAATTAAAGCCGGCGGCGCCCCGAACGGCCTAAAGCCACACAATACTTATAGTGTCCGCATCGACGGGTCGGTTGGCGCAGTTATTGGCACAGCCGTGGCCGACGATACAGGTAATGTCGACACCTCGGTAACAATACCCCCCGGTACAGAACCAGGATCTCATGCCATTGACGTAACTGGCGAAAACCAGGCCGGGCAGGCCATTGACCTGACTACTCCTATTTACTTGCCAGCCAGCAACAGCGACGCTGACGATGACGGGATTCCTGATACTACCGACTCGTGTCCGACGGCAATCAATAGCGGCATCGATACCGACAAAGACCATATTGATGATACCTGCGACGGCTTTATAGGCGTCGCACCCGGTTCAGGTAGTGGCTCTAGCACTCCATCGTGGACAGCCGCAGTTAGTGGGCAGCTGCTATTGCCGCCAGCTGTCACAATAGCAGGGAAGTTTAATGCTTCGCGGCCGGCTGGTCACCGTCTTGATACAAAATCTTTGCAGCCAACTATGCCTTCGGCGATTGCTTCCGTCCAACGCCACCATAAGCAAAGCAGGCTCTCACATGAACTGCTGGTTCCTATTTTGGGGAGCCTCGTGTTGCTGGCTGGCTGGTGGCTTTGGTATTTTGGGTGGTGGCCAAGCAGGCCGCTTTATGTAATATCGACTAGAAGTTAGTGAGTTAAACAAAAAGTTTCTTGAATCGTGGGGGCATCGGCTACAATATTGCTTATGATTTGGCTTCGTAAGGGTTTCGTTCACATATTAGGCGTGCTTTTGTTCATCTCGCTGGTTGGCGGCGTAGCGGCTGTTAGCCTGCGTCAGAACTTCTCTAAGCCCGATCAACTCAAGAGCTGGCTGTCACAAAGCAAGATCTATGACAAAGCCGTGTCGGCGGCTCTGTCGCAAACCCAGGAAGACGATACCAAAAACGGTGGCTCAGGCTCAGTTTCGCTGAGTGACTCAAGCGTTAAGCAGGCCGCTGAACAGGCCTTTTCGCCCCAGTTACTGGAAACCAGCGTCAACACATTTATCGATAGCAACTACGCCTGGTTGCAGGGCAAAACCGGCATTCCAACCTTTAATATTGACCTCAGCTCTGCCAAAGAAGACTTTGCCACCAAGGTGGGCAAGGCGGTAACCGCCCGCTTGACCAGCTTACCGGTCTGTACGCCAGCCCAGCTGGCCGCCATCCAGATCCCGGTTGATCCGCTGAGCATAGACTGCCGTCCGGCAATATTAGTGCCCATAACAGAGGGCGCACGCGTCACTCAGGAGATCCGGGACAGCGACTTCCTGAATCAGCCCAACCTAACGGCTGACACCGTGGGTCGCAACAAAGACAGCACCGATAAGCCGTATTATAATTCGGCATCTAAGGCGCCTAAGTACTTTCAGCTGGCTCAGAAGTTGCCCCTCATCTTTGCCGGGCTAGCCGCGTTAACTACGCTTGGTGTTCTGTTTATCTCGCCGACCCGTCGCAAGGGCTGGCGCCGGGTAGGGGTGATTCTGACCGAAGCTGGTATTGTGCTTATTGCCAGCAAGTTTGTAGCCGATGCGATGGTCAGTAAAGTCGCCGACAAGCTGAGCAACAGCGCCCTGGATCAGATCAAACAACCGCGCGACGACCTGGTACACCAGATAGAAGCCAGCCTCTTCCAGATCAATCTGTACGCCGGAATCGTATTCTTTGTGCTGGCTATTGCTATCTTCATCTATCTATTCAGAACTCGCACCAGTGATAAGCAACCTGAGCCCGCTCCGGTTTCGGATAATGCTGTTAGTAACACTTCGCCGGAATCCAACAAAGCCACTGATCTGGATATGCCCACTACTCAGCCGCGACCGCCAATCAGATCTTCCGATGAAGCACCCAAAATCAAAAAGCCGCCACGCCAGCGCCTGATTCAATAAGTGATAATGGCGAAACAACGGGTCTGGAACTCAGGCCGTGTCGCATTTTCTAAGGGCTAACAGAGGCAACGACTATGACGAACTAAGGGAGTTTTGGGCGATAAACCCGAACAAAAACCGCTCTTACTTCTTACCAGACTGCTTCTTTGCCTGCTTCTCGAGTAAGTCGCGTAAGTCCTCATCCGACTCGTAGCCCTTGAGCTTCCCAGTTAAATAACTCATGCGATATGTGAGGCTAGTACGAACTAACCGCCAGTTGCTGTCATCCAGCTATTTACTAATGAGTTTATAGAGGTTAAAGCGGCAAGTGAAACAAAAACTTTTACCCTGATCACAGCAGACAGCGTGACAGGCTACAAAGATATGAAAGTCCAGGTCGATACGCTGTTATAGTACAAGGCAAACAAAGAGGCAAAATCAGGCCGAGCCTTTGGACTCGGTTTTTTGTTGGCTTGACTCAACCGAGTCTTTAATAATTTCTAAATTACAACTTTTATATTTGCTACACCACGCTTCGCACTTATTAGCTGTTTTCCCATCTTCATAATGCAGCCCGCACTCCGGGCATTGATAGACTTTTTTATCGGTCATAGATTTATCCCATCCTTTCAATTTTACTTTCAATAATATTTAGGCCAATGAAACTAACAC
>PFOA01000084.1 GCA_002792275.1 Candidatus Saccharibacteria bacterium CG_4_10_14_0_2_um_filter_52_9
TAAAAGCAGAAGTGTCCTCGATGTATTGAACCTCCACAAAGGCTTGCGCCAGAGAAGTAAATCGTGTACAATCGAGCTTCTATGCAGAGCGTGCTACAGAAAATTAATGACAAGTATAAGAAGGCGGCCGTCGTTGACGTGCGGTCGGGCGATACCGTTAAAGTTCACCAAAAAATTCGTGAAGGCAGTAAAGAACGCATTCAGATCTTCCAGGGTCTGGTTATTCGTACCGACATGAAGGGTAGCCACACCAGTCGCATTACTGTCCGCCGGATTGCCAGCGGTGTTGGCGTCGAAAAGAGCTTTATGATGCACAGCCCCCTGGTGGTTCAGGTAGAAGTCACCAAGCGCAGCAAAGTCCGCCGTAACTACCTCAGTTATATGCGTGAGCGCACCGGCAAAGCCGCCCGCCTGACAGGTGTGGATTTTGACAGCTCAGCAGTTAATGACATTCACGACGAAGCCGCCGCCCTAGAAGAAGCCAAAATCCACGAACAAAAAGCCGCCGAGGCTGCCGAAAAAGCTGCCGCCAAGGCCGAAGAAGACGCCAAGCTTGCCGCCAAGCAAGCTGCTGTCGAAGCCGCCCACGAAGCCACCGCCGAACAAACCAAAACCGACGCCGCCTAACTAGCTGTCATCTGTATCCAGAAATTCCCGGGGCATATCGCCCCTCAGCTCTTTAAGGGTGTTGGCCTGCCGTTCTGTCGTGGCTTTGTTCAACACCGAGCGTATGTACTGCGATCGAGACATATAGCTCGATTTGGCATTTTCATCGACTGCAGCTAACAACTCCTCGGGGATCATAAAATTTATCTGCCTGATTTGTTTCCACAACACCATTCTAATTACTTGCCTTTCCTTAGTTCGTTTGAGCGTTATATAAATTCTATATGGAATTTATATGGCACCAAAACTTAGTGTCGAACTCCTGGCCAGATTTAATGAATATTTAACAAATCCGGCTGTTACACTAGAGATATTATGATTACAGTAGGTATTGATGAAGTGGGGCGTGGTTGCTGGGCCGGTCCGGTGGTGGCAGGAGCCGTCGTTCTGGCCAGACCCGTAACAGGGCTGACGGATTCCAAATTATTAAACAAAAAACAACGTGAAAAATTGGCTGTCACCATTCATAAAGAAGCCTTGGCAATAGGCCTCGGCTGGGTTGAGGCGACAACAATCGACGAAATAGGTCTGACGGCGGCTGTAAAACTGGCTATGGAGCGGGCTCTGCAACAGATCAAAATGGACTACGACGAAGCGATTATCGACGGTAATCTTAACTTCCTGGCCGAACATCCCAAAACCAGAGCAGTCATTAAGGCTGACCTGACCATTCCGGTGGTTAGCGCCGCCAGCATCGTCGCCAAAGTTGCTCGCGACAAATACATGGCCGAAATCGGCGACCGGCACGGTGACTACGGCTTCGAAAAGCATGTCGGCTACGGCACAGCCCTGCACCTTGAAAAACTGAAGCTGCATGGTGTCAGCAATATGCACCGCCGTAGCTTCAAGCCCGTAAAAGCCCTGCTACAATAAGCGGGTGAATTCCACCGAGACAGGGCGTAAAGCCGAAACCGCTGCCAGAGTTTACCTGGAAATGCGCGGCTTTAAGATTCTGGAGCAGAACTGGCGCCGCCCGCGTTGTGAGATCGATATTGTGGCCAGCAAAGACGGCATACTGCACTTTGTAGAGGTAAAATACCGTCGTCACGACGATCAGGGCTCCGGCTTGGACGCCATTACGGCCAGCAAGCTAAAACAGATGCAGCGTTCGGCCTGGTTTTATGTCGACGAGGTCAAATGGCGCGGCGAGTATGTGCTATCGGCCGTCGAAATCGCCGGCCCGGACTTTGTTGTTATGGGTTTTTTGGAAAACATTTTTTAAGACTTCAGGTGTTTCTTGATGGGCTCCAGGTCGCGCTGTTTCCAGGCGGCCTGCCATTCAATACTCTCGATAGCTTGTTTGACCGGGCGCTCAAAGGCTGGACTCATGTGATTTTCAAAGAAGTCTTTGAATTCGGGCAGAAATGCTGTGTCACTGAAGCCGCGGCCGGCGTAGATCGGCATCCGGAAGAAGCTGAGGTCGGTGCCGATGTGCTTAGTCAGCCACTGCCAATTATCCTTTAGCCATTGCCAAGTGATCTGCTTGGCGTGGCGATTGGTAAAGGAGTAGGCGATCCAGTAGGGCGCATCCTGCAGGCGGACATCATCAGAGGTAATTTGCTGTAGGGCGCGCTTGATCAGCTCGGGCTGTTCAAAGCCGGTCAGGGCACCCGACAGTGTCACGCGTTCCTCGCTGTTGGTGGCAGTGTTGTGCATGGCGAGCAATTTGTCGAATTCGGCCTTGCCACCGGTGCGAGCGACTGTGCCGTAGACCACGCCACGCAGATCAGGATGGATATCCTCCGGCTTGGACATGTCGGCAAAACGGCGTTTGGCTTCGTCGACCACCAACGGCTCTTCGCCATATGAGCTCAAGCCGAGAATCGAGGGGCGCAGAAGGCGGTCAAAGTGGCTATCACTGCCTTTTTCTTCCCAGCCTAGGCGCTTAAACTGCTTGGCGGTTAGCCGGCGCACGAATGGCTTCAGGCCGGCGCGGACTTCATCGTCATCCATCACCAACCGGATACTGCCAATTCCGGCGGCAATAATGTCCCAGACAACGGCGCTGTCCTCATCGGCGTAAGCTTCCAACAGCTTAAGCGTATCAACCGTGGAGGCGTAGCCGGCCTTGGCGGCCTCAAAGCTATCACTCAACAGCCCCAAGCGGTCAAGTTCGTTGAGCTTGCCGGACTTTACTGCCTTGGCCAGGTTGCCTAGGTGCTCGGAGTCATAGGCGATCCGGAAAAAGCTGGTGCGATTGTGGTTGAGCACAAATTCATCCGTTAAGTCGGCGGCCATTAGCGGCTGTTCGGCTTTGGCGAGAGTGGATGGATCCATGTCATGGCTCGGCAACAGAGGAATCGGCCAGACGGTGGTCTCTTTTTTTGTAGCCGGATTCAAATAGAAACGCTCTTGCTTTAGGCTGGGGTTATCGGCGGCGACGCGAGCCTGAACAATCGGATAACCGCTCTGCGACGTCCAGGCGCCCATAAACTCCTTAACCGGTTGCTTGGAAGCTTCTTCTAGCGCTGCCCACAGATCAACGGTGTCGGTACTGCCATAGGCGTGGCGCTTCAGATACAGTCGCAGGCCGTCGCGGAAATTGTCAGCACCCAGGTAGTCGTGCAGCATCAGTAGTACACTGGCTCCTTTTTCGTACGAAATAGCGTCAAAAATAGTGCGGATTTCGTCGGGGTGCTTAACCTCGACCTCGATCGGGTGAGTATGCTCCAAGGCATCCAGTTTAAGCGCCAAGCCCTGCTCGTCAACGATAAACTGTGTCCAGACCTTCCAATCGGGAAACATATGGTCAACGGCCAGCCAGCTCATCCAGCTGGCAAAGCTCTCGTTGAGCCACAGATCGGTCCACCAGCGCATGGTCACCAGATTGCCGAACCACTGGTGGGTCAGCTCGTGGGCGATCACGTTGGCAACGTATTGCTTAAGGTGTAATGACGTGTTTTTAGGATCAACTAATAAGGCCTGTTCGCGAAAGGTAATACAGCCCCAGTTTTCCATGGCGCCGCTGGCAAAATCGGGCAGAGCGATAAAATCGCACTTGGCCAAGGGGTAGGGAATGTCGAAGTACTCATTATAAAATTCCAGCGTTTTAACGGCGCAATCGAGGGCAAACTCGGTGTATTTAACGTTGTCCGGCGTGGCATAGGCCCGCACCACAACGCCGTCTTTGGTCTTAGCCTCCAAAAAGTCCAGCTCACCGAACACGAAGGCCAGCAGATAGGTCGACATTTTGGGCGTCGTTTCAAATATGTTCACGGCCTGCTGTCCTTCGTCCAAGACTGTTCGGACAGGGGCGTTACTCAATACTGTTTCGCCGACCGGCGTCGTCAACGCAAGATCAAAAGTGGCTTTGGCCTCGGGTTCGTCAATGCACGGAAAAGCCTCGCGGGCGTGGTGGCTCTCGAACTGTGTAGCCATCAATTGTTTATCTTTGCCCTTATGGGTGAAGAAACAGGGGTAAATGCCGTTCATTGGCCTGGTGATCTCGCCCGTAAACTCCATAGTAACGGTATATTCACCCGGGTAAAACTGGGCTTCGGAATGTAGCCGAACCTCGTCAAAACTAGCCTGATTGTTTATCCGGCTGATCGCGATCTTTTGGTCACCCTTTTTATCATGCTTGATGATTTGCACCGAGGTAATCTTCAGCCCTTTCTGGTGAAAAGTCAGCCGCTGTGCCGGTCGCCCGACCTTCTTGCCGCGGATGGTAACCGTTCCACTGAAAGCCTTCGCCTCGCGGTCGGGAATCAAATGCAACTGATAATTCGACGGCTGAAACTGCTCGAACAGCCGCGCAACGCTTTTACCCATATGCCACCAGTTTATAGCAACGGCCAACCAATTGACAAATTAAGGCAAAGAAGGTATTTTATGTGCAGTTATGATTATCTACCCCAACCGCATAGAATTAATGGCCGCCAACCAATGTGCCAGAAATCTGGAAGCCGACGAAACGCTGGTGAACGCTATCCAACTTGGATCAGAGATACTGGGCACCAGCCCGGTCTTTGGCAAAGTTGAGGGCCCGGTCGAGCTCAACCATGAAAATGCCGCGGCCGCGGTGATGGCGTTAAGCGGACTCGTGCGCTTTGAAACTAACGCGTTGGGCGGACCTGCTAGCTGGCGCGCCAAAACAGCCGATCATTATCTGGGTATACTCAAAGACTTTGTTGCCTTCGACGCGTCGCAAGCCCCGCAGATTAGCTTGGCCGCCTAGTAACAGCGTGCTATAATCAGAGCATGTCCGGCCGAAGTGGTCGGCTTTTTTCTTATCAGTACATTACAATTTGGAATAATTTAGAAAGGAAGTATCTATGGATTTAGATATGAAACAACTGGCCGTCGCCATCAGGACGATTGCCGAAGAAAAGAACCTGCCCGAAGAAACCGTGCAGGAAGTAGTAGAGCAGGCTCTGGCCGCCGCTTATCGCCGTGATTACGGTGCCCGCGAGCAGGAAATTCGCGTCACCATGAACCTCAACACCGGTGATGTCGACGCCTATGTTACCAAGGAAATCGTAGAGAACGCTGAGCACCCGGCTTTCGAGATCAGTCTAAAAGAAGCCCAGGTGCGCCGCAAGAACGCCAAAGTCGGCGAAACGATTGAAGTGCACGAAAAAGCCGAATCCTTTGGCCGCGTGGCCGCCCAAACCGCCAAGCAGGTGATTCTGCAAAGACTGCGCGAGGCCGAGCGCGAGATCGTTATGGCGGAGTATGAGGATAAAATCGGCACCGTTATTAACGCCACTGTTGCCCGCGTGGAAGGCAATATTACCAGAATTGACCTCGGCAAAGCCCAGGGCATCATGCCCCGCAGTGAGCAAATCCAAGGCGAGCGCTACTACCCCGGCCAGCGCCTGAAAGTCTTTCTGAAAGATGTGGAGCGCGGTTTCCGCGGCCCCCAGCTGGTTGTTTCCCGAGGCAATAAAGAGTTCATCGAGTGGCTGTTCCGCGGCGAAGTACCAGAGATGGAAAGCGGCGCCGTGGAGATCAAGGGCATCGCCCGCGAAGCCGGTGTTCGCTCCAAGATCGCTGTTGCCAGCAATGTACCCGGTGTAGACCCTGTCGGTACCTTCGTGGGTGGCCACGGTACCCGCGTTAACGCCGTAGTTAGCGAAGTTGGCGAGCAAGAAAAGATCGACATAATCGTTTGGGCCGAAAACCCGGTCGAATACATTACCCAGGCTCTTAGCCCGACCAAAGTCACCAAGGCCATCATCGACGAAAAGAACCAAAAGGCCCGCGTTCTGGTTCCCGAAGACCAACTGAGCATCGCCATCGGCAAAGCCGGCCAGAACGTCCGCCTGGCCAGCAAGCTGACCGGCTACGAACTGGACATCGAAGCCGACCGCCAAGGTGCCCCAGTCGACGACGCTCCCGAAACCGAAGCTTCCGCTACCAAAACCGAATCCCCGGAGCCTGCCGCTAAAGAGTCCCCGGAAAGCGGCAAAGTAGACACCAAAGAACTCCCCAAGCAACCAAAACTTAAAAAGAAGAACGAGCTGGAAAGCTCCCTGCTGGAAGCCATCGAAGAACACGGCGAATAGACAAGCAACACCCCTGATAGTTGGCACTCTTGACCTGCGAGTGCCAAGTGCTACAATATATGCATGATGCCCAACTCGCCAGACTTCCAAGAATTTCTGAACCATCTTACGAATAACGCGTTGCAAAGCTTAAAGCACGCCGACGCTATCGCGCGTAGTTTTGGCAGTGCTTACGTGGGTACCGAGAGCTTACTGCTGGGTCTGCTGGCACAAGACGGCAGTATGGGCAGTAAGATTCTGGAAGGCGCCGGCATCACGCTGGACCGCGCCCGCCTGGCACTCAATATGACACCAAAGACCCTGGTTATTAACGTTGGAGCCAAGGGTCTTAGCGAAACCGCCAAGCTGACCCTGCGTATGGCCTACGACGTTTGCCAGGATTACTCGCAGGAATACTGCGGTACCGAGCACATCCTGTACAGTATCCTGACGCAAAAGAACGCCCGGGCAACGATACTACTGCGTGATATGAACATCAATGTCGAGGCTCTGACAGCCGAGCTGGAGCAGTTCCTGAACCGCCAGCAATATGAGGAGCAGGAAGCGCCTGGCAGTAGCCAGCGTCGCGGCAAAAAGGGCAAAAAGACAGCCCTGGACTTTTTTGGCACTGACATGACTTTGCTGGCTCGACAGGGCAAACTCGACCCGGTGGTTGGTCGCGAAAACCAGATTCGCCGCGTGATTACGATTCTGAATCGCCGCACCAAAAACAATCCGGTTCTCATCGGTGAACCCGGTGTTGGCAAAACTGCCATCGTAGAAGGCCTGGCTCAGCGCATCGTGGCGGAAGATGTGCCGGATACCTTGCTCGAAAAACGAATTATTACCCTGGATCTGGCCGGCATGATCGCCGGTACCAAGTACCGCGGCGAGTTTGAAGAGCGTCTCAAAAAAGTTATGGCCGAACTCGAAAAAGACAAGCGCGCCATCGTTTTTATTGATGAGCTACACCTGATTGTTGGCGCTGGTGCCGCCGAAGGCGCCATGGACGCCGGCAACATCTTAAAGCCGGCGCTGGCGCGCGGCAAAATCCAGCTGATTGGTGCTACCACCACCGACGAATATACCAAGCATATCGAAAAGGACGCTGCCCTGGAGCGCCGCTTCCAGCCCATTCAGGTACCCGAAACAACGCCCAGCGAAACCCTGGCCATCCTCAAAGGCCTGCGCAAGCACTACGAGAACTTCCACGGTGTAACCTTCAGCGACGAAGTCCTGGAAGACGCCGTCACCTTGGCCAAACGCTACATTAATGATCGCTTCATGCCCG
>PFOA01000057.1 GCA_002792275.1 Candidatus Saccharibacteria bacterium CG_4_10_14_0_2_um_filter_52_9
CGAACTGGTATCAATCGAATTGGCCAAAATTCCCGGACTCAAGTTCCACAAACCCGGCGGTGCCTTCTACGTGTTTCTTGATGTCCGGGCACTGACTGATAACAGCGCCGAATGGTGCGAGCGCCTACTAGTCGAGGCCGGTGTAGCCCTGGTGCCAGGTGAAGCCTTCAGCGCCCCCGGTTTCGCCAGGCTGACATTTGTAACAGATAAGGAAACGCTCAGCAAAGCGCTGGAACAGATTAAGCAATTTGTAGCCAAGGACGCCAAAGCATGAGAAAAATCCCCGGCACTATGGCCACCCAGCACCCCGACAACGCTCTGCCGCCTTATTGGGACGAGCGCCAGCGCCCCTTCATAAGTGTTTACCAAGAGATCAAGGAAGCAGTCACTTGCTTTAAAGACCTCGGCGTCGGTGAATACATGTGGGACTGGGAGGGCAAACACGCCGACGCTGCCGTGATCGACCGCCTGTTTAGCGACCATCACGACTACTTTGCCAAGCACCAGCTGGGGCGCGATAAGTTCCTGACCTTCCGCATACCCAACATATGGGAAGAAAAAGGCTACAACTTGCTTCAGGCCATGACGGTCATATTAAGCAGTGAGGATTTTGCACGTGACCTAAAGTTGAACGGCCGGCCGCTGTTTGAAGTCATTCTGCCCATGACCGAGCGCGCCGACCAGCTGATGCACATTCACCGTCTGTTCGAAAAACTGGCCTACTTTAAATCGAATGAATTCACCACAGATGTTACCAATACTGACTATCTGGAGTTGATTCCACTGATAGAAAGCGTCGAAAGCCAACTGGCCATAGATGATCTGTTAAATGACTATGTAAAGTTCCACAAACAGCACTTTGGCCAGCCGCCGGAATATGTCAGGACTTTTCTGGCCTGCAGTGACTCGGCGCTGTCCTCCGGGTTTTTGGCCGGCATCATTGGCAATAAAATCGGCCTGGCCAGAGTATATGAATTTTCTGCCCAAACCGGCATTCCGGTTTTCCCGATCTTTGGCTCCGGCAGTCTGCTGTTCCGAGGCGGCCTGGCACCAAACACTGTCGATCGCTTTATGCAGGAATTCCCCGGCGTCCGCACAGTGTCCATCCAGTCGTCCTTCCGTTACGACTACCCCAAAACCACCGTCAAAAAAGCCATAATTAAGCTAGAAAAAGAATTGCCCAAAGCCAAACCATTAAAAATTGCCTCTAAAGACCAACAGCAATTAATTGCCATCGCGGAAAAGTCGGCCAAGCTATACAAAGAAACCTTTGGTAAAATAATTGCCAACATGCAACCGGTCTTCAACAACGTACCAAAACGCCGCGACCGCCGCCAGCACATCGGCCTGCTGGCTTACGCCCGCAGCATGGGCGGCCAAACAATGCCCCGTGCCATCACCTTCACCGCCGGCTTCTACTCCATCGGCTTGCCACCAGAGTTTATAGGCCTAGGTCGAACGCTCAAGAACATTGATAAAAAAGACCTGCAATTACTCAAAGACCATTACCCCAACCTGACAACTGACCTTGAAGCCGCCGGCCGCTTTATTAATAGAGAGAACTTAAAAAAGTTTGCCAAAGGCAGCTCCGACTGGAAAGATATCAAAGCCGACGTCGAATTAACAGAGAAAATCCTTGGCATAACCTTTGGCCCCCAAACCAAAGACGAAATCGCCCACCAAAGACTCAGCACATTGCTCACCCAAACCGAGGACGCAGCTAAGGGCAGCAAGCTAATAAACGAAATGGCCATCCTACGCAAAAGCCTGGGCTAATTTACTAACATGTCGACGCCCGCGTCCGGGCGCTTACTCTCATTTTGGAGGGATGATAAAGTGATACATTAAGTGTGTTAATCATACACACTTAATGTATCACTTTATATGGTACTGGAATTAGCGAACTAATACTCACGCGTTGTAGCTACTGGAGCTGGTAATGCCGCCGCGGCCTGTCCAGTTTGTATGGACGGGCTCGCCATCCGGGTTGTCGAGTAACTGATAGGTATGGGCGCCAAAATAGTCGCGTTGAGCTTGTAATAAATTAGCGGGCAATCTCTCAGTCCGGTAGGCGTCATAAAATGACAGCGCTGAACTCATAGCCGGCAGAGGAATGCCGGCCTTAGCAGCAGAAGCAATCACCTCGCGCCACGCACCTTGGTTAGCGTCTATAGCTTTAACAAAGAATGAGTCTAGTAGCAAATTGGTCAGTTTAGGTTCATTGTCATAGGCTGTTTTGATATCACCCAAGAAGCGACTGCGGATGATACAGCCGCCGCGCCACATCAGGGCAATGCCGCCGTAGTTGAGGTTCCAGCTGTACTCTTCGGCCGCGGCTCTCATTAGCATGTAGCCCTGGGTGTAGCTGACAATCTTAGATGCATATAAAGCCTGGCGGATCTGTTCAATAAAGACCTCAGCATCGCCTTCAAACTTAGCGTTCGGGCCCTTCAGGACCGCAGAGGCGGCGACGCGCTGCTGTTTCAAAGCCGAAATACAGCGGGCGTAAACGGCTTCACTGATCAGGGTAACCGGCTGGGCCAGATCGGCTGAACTTATAACTGTCCACTTACCGGTGCCCTTTTGGCCGGCTTTGTCTAAAATCTTATCGACCAAAGGTGTGCCGTCTGTATCTTTAAAGGCCAGAATCTCAGCCGTGATCTGAATCAAAAAGCTATCCAGCTCGCCCTTGTTCCATTCGGCAAAAACGGCCGCCATAGCTTCGGCGCTCATGCCTAGGTGATCGCGCATTAGCTGGTAGGCTTCACCAATCAGTTGCATGTCGCCGTACTCAATGCCGTTGTGCACCATCTTCACGTAGTGGCCGGCACCGCCCTCACCGACCCAGTCACAGCACGGCGTGCCGTCCTCAACCTTGGCAGAAATCGCCTGAAAGATATCCTTAACATGCGGCCAGGCCGCGGGCGAGCCGCCGGGCATAATTGAGGGACCATTACGGGCGCCTTCTTCACCGCCGGAAACACCGGTACCGATATACAATAAGCCTTTGGCTTCAACTTCCTTCAAACGCCGCTCGGTATCGGTAAATAACGAGTTGCCGCCATCAATAATAATGTCGCCAGCCTCTAAATGCGGCAGCAACTGCGAAATCGTAGCGTCGACCGCTTCGCCAGCCTTAACCATCAACATCACCCGCCGCGGCTTCTTTAGCTGGGCCACCAGCTCCTCCACCGTATGGGCGCCTACAATCTCAGTGCCTTTAGCCTCATTATCCAAAAAATCATCAACCTTACTAACTGTTCGGTTAAAAGCCACCACCTTAAACCCGTGGTCATTCATGTTCAAGATCAGGTTTTGTCCCATAACAGCCAGGCCTATAACGGCTATGTCAGTCTGCGGCTCGGATGGAGTTGTCATGTGCTAAGTATAATATAGTGCGCTATAATTCGGGCATGAAGACGACCGCGACGCCCAAAAAACTCTAAGCCATTTTAACCATCAGCTCGGTGTTCGGCTTTCCTAACTCACTGCTGTGTATTGTGTTTTTTGCACTAACGCTATCGGCAGGTCTGATAGGTTGGGTCGGCGGACGTATCACTGCCAAGTTGCGTCTAGCCTACCAGGCCATGGCAGCATTTTTTGCCGGTTTTGGCCTGTGGTATTTTTGGCAGAGTATTTTTAATCCGGGCAGTCTCTGCATCTACTGCCTGTTTTGCTATGCCGGCGTACTGCTCATTAACGGCGCCTGGTTCAGATTGAATTACAAAGATCTGACCGGCTAAGCTACATCCCACTTCCAGTTCCGGACTTCGGGCATGTCGATGCCGTGTTCATTAATATAGTTGGTGTGCTCGATCAGTTTCTTTTCCATCAGCTCTTTTAACCGCTGGGCGGCTTCACCCTCTACCTTGGCGCGGTCAATAACGTCGATCACCAGATCAAAACGATCCATGTCGTTGCGAACTGTCATATCAAAGGCCGTAGTGATGGTGCCTTCCTCTTTGTAGCCACGGACATGAATATTGCGGTTGGCGCGGCGATAGGTCAGGCGATGGATCAGCCACGGGTAGCCGTGGAAAGCAAAGGTGATTTCCTTGTCGCGGGTAAACAGCTCATCATAATCCGGGTCACTTAGGCCATGCGGATGTTCAGTGTTAGGCTGTAGGCGCATCAGATCAACAATGTTAACGACCCGGATTTTCAGATCGGGCAGGTGCTGGCGCAAAATCGACACCGCCGCCAGAGTCTCCAAGGTGGGAACGTCGCCGGCGCAGGCCATCACGACATCGGGCTCCCCTCCTTGGTCGTTGCTGGCCCAGTCCCAAACACCAACTCCGCGCGTGCAATGAGTGACCGCCTCCTCCATAGATAGCCATTGCTGGCTGTCGTGCTTGCCGGTGATGGTCAGATTAATATAGTTACGGCTGTGCAGGCAGTGATCCATAACAGATAACAGGCAGTTGGCATCGGGCGGCAGATAGATGCGGACAATGCCCGACTTCTTATTGACCAGATGGTCGATAAAACCGGGATCCTGATGCGTGAAGCCGTTGTGATCCTGCCGCCAGACATGCGAGGTCAGCAAGTAGTTAAGTGAAGCTACCGGACTGCGCCACGGTAATTCCGACGACATCTTGATCCACTTGGCATGTTGGTTGACCATAGAGTCGACGATTCGAATAAAAGCTTCATAGCTGTGAAACAGGCCGTGTCGGCCGGTCAGCAGATAGCCCTCCAGCCAGCCCTGCGCTTGGTGCTCGCTGAGCATTGAATCAAGCACGGCGCCGTTGGTGGCCAGGTTCTCGTCGCTGTCTTTAATGCGGGCCGACCACTGGCGATTGGTGGCCTCCAGAACTGCTTCCAGGCGGTTGGAAACCAACTCGTCAGGTCCGAAGATTCTAAAATTATGTTGTTCGTCGTTGAGCTTAACGACATCCCGCAGGTACGGGCCTATGGCGTGAACATTGCCCTCGTTACAGATACCCCGCGACGGAATATCGACGGCGTAGTCGCGAAAGTCCGGCAAATGCAGTTCGCGTAGCAGATTGCCGCCATTGGCGTGGTCATTAGCGCTCATGCGCCGTTCTTTGGCCGGTGCTAAGTCGGCTAGTTCCGGCAATAAGCGGCCGCTGGTATCAAATAATCCTTCCGGCTTGTAGCTTTTCAGCCAGCCTTCTAAAAAGGCAACGTTTTCGGGGTGGGATTTATCGACCGCCAGAGGCACCTGGTGCGAGCGAAAGTTATTCTCCAACTGGTGGCCGTCAACGGTTTTGGGACCCGTCCAGCCCTTGGGCGAGTTGAGGATGATCATCGGCCAACGCGGCCGGATAGAATCGTGGTTGTCACGAGCGTTGGATTGGATGCGCTTAATCTCACCGATTACTTCATCGAGCTTGCCGGCCATCAGCTGGTGCATTTGTGCCGGATCATCGCCTTCTACGAAATATGGCACCCAGCCGTAGCCGCGAAACAACTGCTCCAGCTCTTCGCGTTCAATCCGTGCCAGAATGGTAGGATTGCTGATTTTGTAGCCGTTTAAGTGCAGAATCGGCAAAACTACGCCGTCGGTGGCCGGATTCAAAAACTTATTGGAATGCCAGGCCGTGGCCAGTGGGCCGGTTTCGGCCTCGCCGTCGCCCACCACGCAGGCCACGATCAAATCCGGATTATCAAAGGCCGCCCCAAAGGCATGGCTCAGCGAGTAACCCAGCTCGCCGCCCTCGTGAATCGAGCCTGGGACCTGCGGCGAAACATGACTCGATAAACCCCCCGGGAAAGACGACATCTTAAAGAGTTTTTTCAGCCCTGTCTCATCCTGTGTCACCTCAGGGTAATATTCGCTGAAAGTGCCCTCTAAATAAACATTGCCAACCACCGCCGGACCGCCGTGACCGGGTCCGGAAATGTACATCATATTCAGAGCATGGCTGGTGATAATGCGGTTAAGGTGGGCATAGATAAAGTTTTGCCCCGGTGAGGTTCCCCAGTGCCCCAGCAATAATTTTTTTACATGTTCCAGTTTCAGGGGTTCTTTTAAAAGCGGGTTATCACACAAGTAGATTTGGCCGACCGTGAGGTAATTGGCCGCCCGCCAGTAGGCGTCGATCTTATACAGCGCGTCCTCGCTCAAAGGCGCCTTAGTTTGATCCATACAGAATCTCCTTGGCCTGCCGGGCAATAACCTGGGCTTCATCAGTCGCTATAACGTGTACGCCGGCAGTGCTATGCGGCGCCGAAATAAGCTCGGCCTGTTGTTGGTTGGCCGTATCGTCCAGTTCTATGCCCAAAAAGCCCAGTCCCTCAACCACCCGTTGGCGGATTAGCGGGCTTTGCTCGCCGATGCCGCCCGAAAAGATCAGCGAATCCAGCCCGCCAAGGCTAGCCGCCAGGGCGCCGATCGATTTTTTAACCTGATAAACAAACAGGTTGACCGCCTCGGCCGCTCGTTCATCGGTGGTCTCAGCCTGCAACAAGGTGTACATGTCGGCCGATGTTTCGGATACCCCGACCAGGCCCGATTCAAAGTTCACCATGTGGCCGTAGTCTTCGATGCTTAGCCCGCCCTGCTGGTTCAAAAAGCCAATGATGCCGGGATCCAGATCCCCCGTCCGGGAGCTCATCATGATGCCGGAGGCCGACGTAAAGCCCATGGTGGTGTCCACCGGCTGGCCGCCAAACGTAGCGGCCAGGCTGGCGCCACTACCCAAATGGGCAAAAATAACCCGCCCGTTGGCGGCCGTCTCACCAGCCATTTCGCCAAAGGCCGCTAGCAAATAGTTATAAGACAGGCCGTGAAAGCCATAACGACGTAACCCCTGCGCCTCATATTTTCGGGGCAATGGCAACTGTTGTGCCACGCGCGGCATGTCATGAAAAAAGGCCGTATCAAAGCAAGCCATCTGTGGCACATCCGGAAACTGCTGCCGCAAAACGTTTATAAGCTGTAGCGCCGCCGGCGCATGTCCCGGGTCAAAAGCTATAAGTGATGACAGCTCCCGCTCCAGGTCGTCAGTTAATAATTCCGGCTGGCTATGAGCCGGCCCGCCATGAACCACCCGATGCCCGATAGCCGCAATCTCCTCCAGCGGAACCTCAGCCACCAGCCACTGCACCAGATGATCTATTGCAGAACCATAATCCACACCATCAAGCTGGTGCGTTTGCTTTTCATCGTCCTGCCGAGAAACGCTTAGCAAAGCACCGGCCTGCCCGATCCTCGTAATAGCCGCATTCAAAACCCGCTCCAGGCCGCCAGAATTATTAATCGAAAATAAGTCGAGCTTAATACTAGACGAACCAGCATTAACAGTTAAAATGTTGCTTTTGGTGCCCACACCCTAATAATAGCAAAATTAACTGTAAGCGCCGTGCCCATCGCTCATATTACCCACCCACGCCTAAAAAAGCCACGCCAAGAAAATATCTAGGCTCTTGCCCAGCAAAACTCCTGGCGTAAGCTAAGAGGAGTATGAAATTACAGATACCATATGGCAAAATCTCTG
>PFOA01000030.1 GCA_002792275.1 Candidatus Saccharibacteria bacterium CG_4_10_14_0_2_um_filter_52_9
TGCTTACGCAGACACAATACCTTGTGTCTGCTCCAGGGAGCCATTCAACAGCGGGCTAAAGCCCGCGGTTTTCTGGCACTTAATAAAAAATACAAAAGCTTGGGTCGCCCAAAGATGGACACTGCGAAAATAATGGCCCACGCCGCTAGTCAGCCACCAATCCGGACCAAAAGCTACCAAGACAATGCCCGTAGCCAGCAAAACCATAAAGCTGGTCATCGACAAAAACCCCAGCGAATAGAAAATCTTGTTGGCATAGGCCGGCACTTCGGCAATCATGGTTTGCCGCAAGGCGCTGGAGAGTGGGTGTTTGTTGCTCATAATGTCGGCTAAACCTTAAGCCCAGTATATACCTATAAAAAATAACCTCTGCTATCCAGAGGTTATTTAAATATAAGTTATTTGGAGGAGCTGGCGGGTACTGCCCCCGCGTCCGCTAGTTTATCTGATTAGTCTTCTACAGGCATAGTTCATTTTAGTGTCTTTGGGAGCGGATATCAAAACGAACAAACATCCCGTTCCCGCAGTCCAAAGTCTTAGCGCATTGATAGGACGGTTCAATGCGAGCGTCCAGAAATATGGCACGCCTTTGTGCTATCTGGCATCGCACGCGGCACGGCTTTAGGGTTTAAGCTAAAGCTGGTGCGAGTGGCATGAAAGCAGTTTTTACACTGTTTACAAAACCAACTACGCGTTCAGTGAATTTTGCAATTACTGAGTTTGCCTATACGCTGACAAGCGACCTGCTGATCTAACCGATAAAGTCCAACGTCGAGCTTAAAATTCAGCCCCGTAACTTGAGATTATACCAGCTTTACGCAATAAACGCTAGTGCTAGAGGCCGAGTTGGTGGTCGCAGGCGCCTGGTTTGCCGGGTTTGCAGGTGAGGCGGTGCAGGTGTTGTAAGCCGGCGGTCAGTTGCAGGAGTTGATCGTCTCCCAAGCTGGCAAAGTCGGGGTCGAAGCTACGGCGCAGGATGTCGGTGGCGGCTTCGGTGATTTGCATGCCTAGCGGTGTCGGCGCGGTGATGTGCTTGCGGCGGTTAGAGGGATCGGTTTTAGATACCAGCAGGCCCTTGGCTTTTAATAATTTGATCTGGCGGCTGATGCTGGCCTCAGTTTGACCCAGTGAATCGCCGATGGATTTTTGCTGGACGCGGGGGTTCCATTCCAGCACCATTAGGATTTTGTACTGGCTAAGGCCGATGCCGAGCTGTTCCTGCAAGACCTGGTCGGATTGCTTGCCCATAACACCGGCCAAGTGATGAATCAGATAGCTGAGATTTTTAGTAGGTCCCATATTTTTAGTTTAGACCTCTACACTTAACCGATCAAGCTTGTGTGGAGGTTCAATACATCGAGGACACTTCTGCTTTTAGTTTGGCTTTGTATT
>PFOA01000012.1 GCA_002792275.1 Candidatus Saccharibacteria bacterium CG_4_10_14_0_2_um_filter_52_9
AACCACATGCCGGGGACACACAAGAGGGGGTGGCGACTGTTTATCAAAAACACAGGACTCTGCAAACTCCAAAGAGGAAGTATAGGGTCTGACGCCTGCCCGGTGCCGGAAGGTTAAGAAAAGCTGTTAACGCAGTGGATTGAAGCCCCGGTAAACGGCGGCCGTAACTATAACGGTCCTAAGGTAGCGAAATTCCTTGTCGGGTAAGTTCCGACCCGCATGAATGGCGTAACGATCTCCCCACTGTCTCAACCATTATCTCAGCGAAATAGAACTCCCCGTGAAGATGCGGGGTAGCCGCGGCTAGACGGAAAGACCCTATGAACCTTTACTGTAGCTTTACAGTGGGTGCAGGGACAGCTTGTGCAGGATAGGTAGGAGGCTTTGAAGCCGTGGCGTCAGCCATGGTGGAGCCACCCTTGAGATACTACCCTGGCTGTTCTTGCATTCTAACCCAGCACCTCACCGGTGCGGGGACCCTGTATGGTGGGCAGTTTGACTGGGGCGGTCGCCTCCCAAAGAGTAACGGAGGCGCGCGAAGGTTGGCTCATGACGGTTGGAAACCGTCAGTTGAGTGTAATGGCAAAAGCCAGCCTGACTGTAAGAGGGACACCTCGAGCAGGGACGAAAGTCGGTCATAGTGATCCGGTGGTTCCGCATGGAAGGGCCATCGCAAACGGATAAAAGGTACTCTAGGGATAACAGGCTGATCGCATCCAAGCGTCCATAGCGACGATGCGGTTTGGCACCTCGATGTCGACTCATCACATCCTGGGGCTGGAGCAGGTCCCAAGGGTATGGCTGTTCGCCATTTAAAGTGGTACGTGAGTTGGGTTCAAAACGTCGTGAGACAGTTTGGTCCCTATCTACCGTGGCTGTTGGAGTATTGAGAAGAGTTGCCCTTAGTACGAGAGGACCGGGGCGAACACATCTCTGGTGTATCTGTTGTTCCGCCAGGAGCATTGCAGAGTAGCTATATGTGGAAAGGATAACCGCTGAAAGCATCTAAGCGGGAAGCCTCCTTCAAAACCAGTACTCCCTATGAGGACCGTGGAAGACTACCACGTTGATAGGCTAGGTGTGTAAGTGCAGTAATGCATTGAGCTAACTAGTACTAATCGTCCCATTGACTTGTGACACTTTTCATTGTTGGAAAGTGCACCTCGTTATTGTGTGCAGATTGCAGCGCACCTTGTTACGAGTTAGTCTGGAGTTTGTTATTATTGACGGTGTTCTTTTAGAGAATTATCTGGTGACCATGGCGAAGGTTTAAAACCTGTTCCCATTCCGAACACAGACGTGAAGCCCTTCAGCGGCGATGGTACTTTGGCTTAAGCCACGGGAGAGTAGCACATTGCCAGGTTTTTCTCTTAATGAACATCGTTACCGACAAACCTATTCTATTTTTACAGATTT
>PFOA01000031.1 GCA_002792275.1 Candidatus Saccharibacteria bacterium CG_4_10_14_0_2_um_filter_52_9
GAAGAAGTTATCATTGAAGTCCCGGCCGAACATGTCGGCGCCGTGCAGATGGAGCTCGGCCAACGCCGCGCCACCCTAAAGGAGCAGTTTGCCAGCCCCAAAGGCGTCACCAAACTTATTTATGAAATGCCCACCCGCGCCCTGCTCGGTATGCGCAACATCCTGCTCACCAACACTAAGGGCACCATCGTTATGAACTCCCTGACCATCGGCTACGAACCGCAAGGCCCCGGCCTGCAACAGCTCAGAAACGGTGTGCTGATATCGTTCGAAGCCGGCGTCACTACTCCCTACGCCCTGCAAAACGCCGAAGCCCGCGGCACCACCTACGTCGGCCCGGCCGAAAAGGTCTACGCCGGCCAGATCATCGGCCTCAACACCCGCCAGGAAGACATGGAGATCAATGTTTGCAAAGCCAAACACCTCACCAACATGCGCAGTTCCAGCAGCGATGGAGTAGTTCAACTGGTACCGCCGGTTATCTTCAGCCTGGAAGAATGCCTGGATTTTATCGAAAACGACGAACTACTAGAGGTCACGCCCAAGAACTTAAGACTCCGCAAAAAAGAGCTAGACCCCAAAAAGCGCAAGAACCAAAAATAATTCGCCCGGCCGCAGGCGTACACTGTAAATATGGACAATGCCATTGATAAAGCCTTTCGGGCGGTGCCGCGGCAGAACTTTCTGCCGGAAGCCGTCGTAGACAGTGTTGGACTCGACAGGCCGTTGCCGATCGGCTTCGGACAGACTAACAGCCAGCCGACTACGGTGGCCATGATGCTGGATTGGCTGGCAGTCGAGCCGGGTCAGACAATACTTGACGTCGGTTCCGGCTCGGGCTGGACTACGGCCTTGCTGGCTCATCTGACCGGCCAAGCAGGCAAGGTTATAGCGGTCGAAATCGTGCCCGAACTGGTGGAATTCGGCCGCCAGAACTGCCAGCGGCTAGGTATCGGCAACGTCAGCTTCTACCAGGCAGGTAAACAGTACGGCTGGCCGCCGGCTGGACCCTACGACCGGATTCTGGTTAGTGCTGCCAGCCAAGCGGTTCCGCCGGAACTTATCGACCAGCTCAAGCCCGGCGGCCGGCTGGTTATTCCGGTTCAGAGCAGTATTCTGGTGATCGACAAGGACACACGCGGCAACCTCGAGCAATATGAGCACCCCGGCTTTAGCTTTGTGCCACTGGTCTAACAAGCCTACTGAGTAGTGTCGGCGGCCGGTGTAACATCGGTGGGAGTGACGCCGCCGGTCGAGAAGTCTTTGGTGGGCGATGGTGCAGTGATCGTAACCTTTTGGTAACTTATGACCATATCTGTCGTTCCCTTAGTATCCGTTGAGGCGTAGCGTTGCATGCGGAAGTCTTTAGTGTCAAACCAGAAGAACTGGGTGGTGCCGGGCTTAGCC
>PFOA01000046.1 GCA_002792275.1 Candidatus Saccharibacteria bacterium CG_4_10_14_0_2_um_filter_52_9
CCTGGGCCAGCTCAGCTACAGCCAAGGTGTTGTGGCCAGCCGCTTCAATAGTAACAGCGATAGCCGCGCCTACACCCTACTGCAGAAAAAGTCGACTTGGGACAGCCAGGCTCTCCGCGACAATTTTGTGGCGCCGGCCGACAAGAATTATCAGACTGTGGAATCGGCCGGACGCACCATTTATCTCTACGGCGAGCACAATGCCAGCTGGGTAAACGGCGACATCTGGTATCAGATCCAATCCAACGGCTCGCTTAGTAACCAACAACTGGTCAAGCTGGCGAGTTCGCTATGAAAACGGTGCGCACCCGCTTTGCGCCCAGCCCGACCGGCTTTTTGCACGTCGGCGGCATCCGGACGGCGTTGTTTGCCTGGTTAGTGGCTCGTCAAAATCACGGCAAATTCATCCTGCGCTTTGAAGATACCGACAAGAAAAGAGAAGTCGAGGGCGCTCGCCAACATCTTATAGATAGCCTCAAACAGCTTGGTCTGGATTACGACGAGGGTCCGGACGTCGGCGGACCGTTTGCCCCCTACACCCAGAGCGAACGGCTGGACAGCTACAAGCAATGGGCTCAAAAACTGATCGATAGCGGCCGGGCTTATGCCGATCCGTACAGCGCAGAGGAGGTCCAGGCTTTCCGCGAGCAAGCTCAGGCCGCCAAACAGCCTTTCTTATATCGTAATCACCGGCCTGAACAGCCGCCGGCCTGGGACGGTAGCCAGCCCTTGCGCTTCAAGTCCGATCCCAAACCGTATAAGTGGCACGACGAGGTGATGGGCGACCTGCACAGCGGGCCGGAAGTTATCGACGACTTTATCCTCATCAAATCAGATGGCTACCCGACCTACAACTTCGCCCATATAATTGACGACGCCGAGATGGAGGTCAGCCATATTATGCGCGGGCAGGAGTTCCTGGCCAGCATTCCCAACTATCTGAACCTCTATGAAGCCTTGGGTCTGGAACCGCCGGTGATGGCCACCATGCCGCATATCCTGGGGCCCGACGGCAAAAAAAAGCTCAGCAAACGTGACGGCGCCAAGGACGTGCTGGATTACATCCGTGACGGCTACTTACCAGATGCGCTGGTAAGTTTCATTGCCACCTTGGGCTGGAATGACGGCACCGAACAAGAAGTCTTCAGCCGCCAGGAACTGCTCGATAAGTTCAGTCTGAGCCGCGTTCAAAAGAGCGGCGCCCACTTTGATGAGCGCCGTTTGCTGTGGGTCAACGGCCATTTTATCCGTGAACTGTCGCTGGACGAACTCTATAAAAAGGTAGCCGACTACTGGCCGCCGGAGGCTCAGGATCACGACGACGCTTATAAAAAACAGGCTCTCGGCCTGGTGCAGGAGCGCCTCAAATACTTTGCCGAATTACCCGAGCTGACCGGCTTCTTTTTTACGGATTTGCCCGTTAACGCCGAGTTGATCAGTGGGCACAAACAGCTTAAGAAATTAGCGGCGGCCGATCTGAAAGCCTGGTTGGAACAGACCAAAACCAGCCTGGCAGACAGCGATTTCTCGGCGGTTGATCTGGGTAAACGGCTCAATGAGCTACTCGAGCAAACCGGCCAGAAACCAGCCGTGTTGTTCAGCCTGATCCGCATCGCCACCACCCAGTCACCGGCCAGCCCGGGTCTGGCCGAAACCCTGGCCATTCTCGGCAAGGAACGCAGCTTACGACGCCTTGATGTCCAGTTGTCAGCGCTGGCAGATTAGCGTTAGCATTGTTATACTTAAGCCATGCAAAATGATTTTCGGACGCCCGATGAAGTGGCGGCTATGGACGATGTTGGCTCACCGACGCCGGATACACTAACACCGACAACACCATCGCCATCACCAACCCCAGCTCCCGACACCCCGAAAACAGGCAAGCTAGCCGCTATGTGGCAAAAGCTCGACCTGCACTGGCCACCCGGCCGCAAGGAATATCTGGTGGCCGCCGGCGTGATTTTGGTTTTGGGCGGGGTAACGGCTTTCGCTCTAACCCGTGACTCCAAACCGGTGCCTAAACCAGTTGTTAAGAAAATGGTTAAAAAGCCCGTTGTCCCCAAAACCGTTCCCTCAACTCTGACCGGTCTGCAGATTGATCCCAGCGTCAATTTGCGCCCGGTTACCGGCATTATGATAGAGAACAGTCAGGATGCCCGCCCACAATCAGGCTTGTCGGAAGCCGGCGTGGTATTCGAAGCCATCGCCGAAGGCGGCATTACCCGTTTCCTGACGCTGTTCCAGGACACCGCGCCGGAAGACATCGGTCCGATCCGCAGCGCCCGCCCATATTACATTTCCTGGCTAATGGCCTTTGATGCCGGCTACGCCCATGTCGGCGGCAGCCCCGAGGCGCTGGCCAATATCAAGGCACTGGGCGTGCGTGACCTCGATCAATTCGCCAACGCCGGGTCCTACCACCGCGTCAACAGCCGTGCCGCGCCCCACAATGTCTACACTTCAATTGCCGCCCTGAACCAGCTGGAAACCGCCAAGGGTTATGGCACCAGCACCTTTACCGGTTTTGTGCGTAAGAAGGTAGTACCGGCTAAGAAGACCTCTTCAATCAAGCCGGCCGCGGCGGCGCCAGCGCCAACTGCCAGAACTATCGACCTGTCTATATCCGGACCCGTCTACGGCGTGCACTACGACTACAACGCCCCCACCAACAGCTATAACCGCAGCGAGGGCGGAGCGCCCCACATTGACGTCAACGGCAACCGGGTGATCAGCCCGACAGTAGTCGTCGGGCTGGTCGTACCTTTTAGTATCGCTAGCGATGGCAGGCATTCTGTTTATCAAGTAGTCGGTAGTGGCGCGGCCTACGTCTTTCAAGACGGCAACGTCACCATCGGCACCTGGACCAAGCCCGGCGACAAGAACCAGATTACTTTCACCGATGCTACCGGTAAGCCGCTCGGTCTGAACCCCGGCCAGACTTGGATCACAGCCGTGTCCGACGCCAGCAAAGTTACCTACGCACCCTAGCCATGGATCTACTAGCCCAACTACAGCGCCGCATCTGGATCTACCTGGCGCTGGCAGTGCTGGTTGAGAACTGCTTGCTGATCGGCATATACGTCGGGCTACAAAAAGCCGCCTCATTAAACACAGCACTGGCCATCATTGCCAGTCTGCTGATCGCCGGCCCGGTAACGCTTGGCCTGATGCGATTGATCAGCAGTTTTGTGCTGGCGCCTCTGCGAGCCCTGTGGCAAGGCATACTGCACCTAAGTCCCAGCGAACATGGCACGGCTGCTCCTAATAATGACAACCTCAAACTGGGCCGTGAGCTGGTAACCAACCTGATGGCTCAGGTCTACCAACTGGCTAACGTCGCCGATCAGGCCGCCAGCGATGCTAAACAGCTGGGCAACGATCTGCACCGCAACTTTGTGGCTCAGAACCTACCGTTACCGCTGATTCTGCTCGATCCGACCCAGACCATCACCTATGCCAATGACGCGGCCGCTAAATACCTGGGCCTGGAAGCCGAGGCCATGATCGGCAAAAACGTCTACATGGTACTCGATATGTCATTCCCCAGTACCGATACGTTCGACGGCTGGCTGAAGGGCGTGCAGACCAAGAGCGCCACGGCCACCTCCAGCTGGGAGCGGGTGCGTATGAATGTGCGCGACGGCCACCCGGAAAGATTGTTTGACCTAGCGGCTTATTATAATCGCGAAAACCCCGACCGCCACGAAACCATGCTGGTGATGTTCGACCACACCAAGCAGTACAGTCAGGACGACCAGGCTGTCAGCTTTATCGCTCTTTCTGTCCACGAACTGCGGACGCCCTTAACCATGTTGCGCGGCTACATCGAAGTCTTTGAGGATGAACTCGACACCAGCCACGACCCCGAGCTACGCGACTTTATGCTCAAAATGAAGGCCATGTCCGAACAGCTAACGGCTTTCGTAAATAACATCCTGAACGTGGCCCGGGTCGACGATGACCAGCTGGAACTCAAACTACAGTCCGAGGATTGGAGCACCATACTCAAGAGTTCTATTGATCTGATCAGTCTGCGAGCCAAAGTCCGCGGCATCACCCTCAAATGCAGTATCCAAACCGGCCTGCCGGCAGTTGGCGTCGACCGCCTGAGTATCCGCGAAGTCATTAACAACCTGATCGACAACGCCATCAAGTACAGCGGTACCAGCAAGGTCATCAATGTCGGCACTCGCCTTAACCAAGAGGGTTTGATTGAAACCACCGTTCAGGACTCCGGCCTGGGCATTCCCACCAGCATCCTGCCCAATCTGTTTACCAAGTTCTACCGCGACCACCGCAACCGAGCCCAGATTGGCGGCACCGGTTTGGGCTTGTATCTGAGCAAAGCCATTGTCACCGCTCACGGCGGCAGTCTGTGGGTGCGCAGTAAGGAAGGCCAGGGCAGTACCTTTGGCTTCACGCTGTTACCGTTTGCCAAACTGGCCGAAGAGCAAAAGCACCCCGGCGGCGATCAGGACATCACCCGCAGTGCCCACGGCTGGATCAAGAACCACTCGCTGTACCGGCGCTAAACATGCTAAAGTAATCAGTAATGAGCACTGATACACCCACCGGCCGCACCATCCTCTGCATCGAAGACGAACCGTTTATAAGTGAGCTCTACGCCCGTGCCCTGACCAAGAGCGGCTACCAGATTAACGTTATTGCCGACGGCGCCGAGGCTCTAAAAGAAGCCCAGACCAACAAGTACGATATTATCCTGCTCGACCTGATGGTGCCCAACTTGACCGGCATCGAAATCCTGCGCGTCCTGCGCGACCCAGCCCGCGTACCGCCGCTGAAGTCCAAGATCATAATCATTACCAACCTGGAACAGCGCGAAGACGTCCGCGCCGACATCGAAAAACAAGCCGACGGCTACGTCGTCAAGGCCGAGCTCACGCCCAAAGAACTGGCCGCCTTCCTCGACAACATCAAGTAGCGTATTATATGAGATACTTAACGGAGAGACTGTTATGCCTACGCTTAGAGAACAAGGATACGATGTGGTTGCTGTTCCCGGAATAGACAACGAAAGACTGGGTGCATTATGCCGGGCTCTGGGTAAAGCAGGTTCTCAGTATAAGCAGGATTGGCTACAAGAAAATCCTGGGCCAAATATCTTTGAATGGGATAAGAGCCAAGAAAATTATATGGAGAAGTTCGACTTTGCCTCTGAGCAATATCGTAGAAAGGAGGGGTCAGCTCTCGCAGTCGTGCCAGGCATAATAATTACAGCCCTCTCTTACGCTCAGTGGGATCACAACGGCTACGCCCGCGCGCTGGCCGTGTTTAAGGAGAAGGATCCTAAATTATTCTTTGAGCATTACACATATCCTGATGAACCTACCTATGAGCCCGATACTTTACCTCATGCCGTTGCATTTGATGGGTTCGGCGAAACAGAAGAGGGCTTATCGGTAGCCAGGCTTGCCCTAGACGAGGTAATACTGCGCAGTCATAAGATTAAAGGCGTGCCCGATCCTACCTCTACGCTAAATACATTGCCTGCAGCATTATTCGAACCATATATTAGCACTCGAGTAGCAGCAAGCTAAGTAACCACAAGCTTGACAGCAGGGTGTACAATCAATGGTAGCCATGTAGGGACTTGCCGTAGGCATTTACCCCGCAGACTTATAACCAAGCGCGCATACTCCGGTCCCTGCAAGCTTTCATTCAAACATCAGTTTTCAGCCCACAGGATCAGCTTCGAACGGTAGCAAAGTCCCGCTGTAAACTCCAAACCAAACCCGTTTACTGACCTCTGTCAGTTAGTCTTTTTATTACCTTAGAACTTAGGAGTTTACGATGGAAACTATTCAATTCAACCGCAAAGAAATAGAAATCAGCTCGGTTTACTTCAGCAACAACCGCGACCAATTGCGCTTTCAGAGCTACCCGCGCAAGCTGACCTACCAAGGCCGCGAATACATCCTGGCAGCTTAAAAAATATGAAACACGAGGAGACAAAACTATGCACGACGATTTACAAACTGTGGCCGGCGGCGACGGCGTCTCGGTCCACAGCGGTTTTCCCAACCCGGCGCTAGAACACCGCGGCCAGGGCAGACTGTCGCTGGATCTCAACCAATTACTGGTACAGCGGCCTTCCAGCACCTATCTGTTCCGGATTGAGGGTCACCACTGGGCCGATCAGGGCATCTACGACAGCGACATGGCCGTGATCGACCGAGCGGCTCAGGCTCACCGGGGCGACCTGATCATCGCCTGGCACGACGAAGACCTGGTGATCTGCAAACAGCACCAGTTACTGGAGACCGATCAGCCCTGGGGCGTGGTAACGGCCATCATCCACCAATACCGATGAAGCCGGTCTTTGCCCTAATTGACTGCAACAACTTCTTTGTCAGCTGTGAGAGGCTGTTCAGGCCGGGGTTGGAAGGCAAGCCAGTGGTGGTTCTTTCCAGCAACGACGGCTGTGCTATTTCGCGCTCTGCCGAGGCCAAGGCTCTGGGCATCCCCATGGCCGCCCCGGCTTTTAAATACAGACAGGTTTTTCGCGATCACGGCGTAGTGCAGTTCAGCGCCAACTTTGAGCTGTACGGCGACATCTCGGAGCGCATCACGCGCATTTTAACGGCCATTACGCCGCGCACCGAGGTCTATTCGGTAGACGAGACATTCCTGGATCTCAGCCAGCTGGAAATCACCGATTACACGGCCTGGGCCAGGGCAGTCAAGAACCGCCTGCTAAAAGAGGTGGGCATACCGGTTTCCATCGGCATCGCCACCACCAAAACCCTGGCCAAGCTGGCCACCGCGCTTAGCAAGAACGACAACGTGTTAAACGGCGTACTAGATCTGACCGGCCTGTCTGAACCGGACAGGCAAGCCTACTTATTAAAAACACCTGTTAACGAGGTGTGGGGCATCGGCTGGCGCCTGGCTCCCAAACTGCGAGCCGAAGGCATCTACAACGCCTTGGAGCTGTCGCAAATGCGCCCCCAGCACGCCAAACAGCTGATGGGCATCCACGGCCGGCAATTGGTAGCCGAACTCAACGGCCAGCCCTGCCACAAACTGGAGGCCTTCGGCCGCATCCGCCAGACAGTCATGCACGGCCGGATGTTCGGCGAAGACACCAGCCAATTCAACGTTATAGAAGCCGCCATCGCCAGCTTAACCGCCCGGGCTGC
>PFOA01000087.1 GCA_002792275.1 Candidatus Saccharibacteria bacterium CG_4_10_14_0_2_um_filter_52_9
GCCGACAAATACGGTGTGCCGCGCATCTGTTTTATCAATAAGATTAACCAGACCGGCGGCGACTTTTACAAATCGCTCGATACCATTCACGCCCGCCTCAGCAAGCGCGCCTTCCCGATTCACCTGCCAATCGGCTTTGAGCAGAGCATCAACGGTGTTATCGATCTGGTAAACATGAAGGCCTACACCTACAAAGACTTCACTGATCACGAGCTGGTAGAAGGTGAAATCCCTGAAGACATGATGGAAAAGGTCAAAAAATACCGTAGCCTGCTGGTTGAAAATGCCGTGGCCGAAGATGAAGCTATGCTCGAAAAGTACTTTGAGGTCGGCGAAGCCGGCCTGGACGTCAATGACGTTAATCAAGCCATCCGTACCGCTGTATTAACCGGTAAGTTTTATACCGTTACCGGTGGTGATGGCCGTGGCGTCATCGTAGAGAAGGTACTCGACGCTGTGAATGAGTTCCTGCCCAGCCCTATCGATCGCGGTAGTACCTGGGGCACGCATCCCAAAACCGGCGACGAAGTTGAGCGCCAGCCCGACGAAGCCCAGCCCTTTTCCGGCCTGGCCTTTAAGATCTCCACCGATCCTTTTGTCGGTAAATTAGCTTATTTCCGCGTTTACTCCGGTAAATTACAGGCCGGTTCGTACATTCTGAACAGCTCCACCGGCGAAAAGGAGCGTGTCGGCCGCATCGTCCGCATGCAGGCCGATAAGCGCGAAGACGTTACCGAAGTCTCAGCTGGCGATATTGCCGCCATTGTCGGACTCAAAGGTACCACCACCGGTAACACGCTGTGCGACACCAACAATCCGATTGTTTTAGAGAGCATTACTTTTCCAGAACCACCTGTTAGCATTGCCATTGAGCCTAAAACCAAAGCCGACCAAGAAAAAATGAGCATTGCCATGCAACGGCTTGCCGAAGAAGACCCAACCTTCCAGGTGCATGTCGACGCCGAGACCGGCCAAACCATCATCAAAGGCATGGGCGAGCTCCACCTGGAGATCATTGTCGATCGCATGAAGCGCGAGTTTAGTGTCGAAGCCAATGTTGGTCAGCCGCAGGTGGCTTACCGCGAGTCGGTTCGCAAAACCGGCGTTGAGGTGCAGGGCAAATTCGTCCGCCAGTCCGGTGGTCGCGGCCAATACGGCGACGTTTGGTTACGAATAAGTCAGAACGAGCAGGGCGCTGGTTTTGAGTTTATAAATTCGATTAAGGGTGGCACCGTGCCCGGCGAATACATCAAGCCTGTACAGCAGGGCATTGAAGAAGCCATGTCTAACGGTGTTATTGCCGGCTACCCGGTTGTTGACCTTAAGGCCGAACTTTACGACGGCT
>PFOA01000019.1 GCA_002792275.1 Candidatus Saccharibacteria bacterium CG_4_10_14_0_2_um_filter_52_9
ATATACGTTCAGGAAAATCAATTCTATTGGTAGAGTTATACGCAAAGAACGATAAAGCCAGAGAAGATTCAGCCAGAATACAAAGATACCTTAAGCAGGGGCAGTAGTGTTCAGAATCTCGTCGTAAACAGCTAGCGTCTGCTCGGCAGTTGTCCGCCAGGAGTATTTAGCGGCCTGCTGGCGGCCGGCCGCGATCAAAGACGTGCGCAGTTGCTCACTGGACAGAACGTCGCCAATAGCCGCCGCCATGGCCGGCACATCCAAAGGATCAAAGTAGTACCCTGCCTCGCCGTAAACCTCGGGCAGGCAAGTGGTGTTGCTGGAAACCACCGGCGCGCCATGCAACATGGCCTCCAGGCCGGGCAGACCAAAGCCCTCGCTTAAGCTGGGAAACACATAAGCCGCACAGTTCTCGTACAGCCAGCGTAACTGGCCTTCGCTGACATGGCCGGTGAAGATAACGTTTTTGATAGTACGCTGATGCACCTCGGTCTCGATCCGGTCGTAGTTGGCATCTTTTTTACCGGCCAGCACCAGCACCAGATCGGGGTAGTGGGCCTTGAGTGCCACAAAAGCCTCAATCAGCCGCTCCAGATTCTTATGCGGTGTCGGCCGGCCGACATACGTCAGGAATTGCCGGCCATCCAGGCCGCTAACGGGCTGAGGCGGATCGGTGATCGGGTCGGCGGCCTCGTAAGTAACAGTAATTTTGGCTGGATCGATGCCGGCAAACTCAGCTACATCGTTCCGCACAAACTCAGAACCGGTCAGCACTCGTACAGACTTGCGAGCCACCCGCTTAACCACATATTTGTAAACCTGTTGTTTAAAGCTAAAAACCAGCGGATTCTTATCCGGATTACTATAACGAAGAGTGGTCAGGTCATGAATAGTAGTAACGACCTTGCCGCTATAAAAAACCGGCTGCTGGGCAAAGGCAAAGTGCACCAAATCGGGGCATAAACCGGCAATCTGGCGTTTCAGGCCAAGCTGTTCAGAGAAAGTAAACTCCTTGTGCGGGCAGGGCACAGCCGTAAAGTTCGAGCCAGATGGTTGCCAGCCAGCCACATCCGTCGGCTTCAGCAGAACCTGGTAATCATTATCGTGGTCGATATCCTGCAGATAGTGCAATAACCGCTCCACGTAGCGACCACTGCTGGTGAGCAGTTCGCGGGCATCGATAACAATTCGCTTCATACAGATATGCTACCACGCCACATAGACACCGACCGCCAGTCCTAGCCTTCCTTGAAGTCCGCGGCGATCATCCACTTCTCGCGCATGCGAAATGTC
>PFOA01000028.1:0-4491 GCA_002792275.1 Candidatus Saccharibacteria bacterium CG_4_10_14_0_2_um_filter_52_9
TTTTTATTTATAGACTTGGCTGTGGGAGCCGTCAAAGGCTTGCTTTAATTTGGTGTGGCGGGCAACTCGTTTTAGATAGTGTTTGTCAAAAGTCCTGTGGAATCTGACCGGTTTCATTGCAAAGAATTAAGGTGTGCCAGCGCCTCATCGACGGTGCTAAAAGGCTTTGAAGCGTTTAGGCCACGCTTGGCCTCTTCGGCCGCACGGTTCAGGCGCTTGGTGGCGGCTGGACTGGGCTCACCCCAGTCATCTTCGCTAAGTCGGATCTTGCGGCCATCAGCCGCAGCCTTGGCGATGAAGCGGATGTAGGCCTGTGACGAATCAAAGCCCATATTTTTAGCATACCTCTCGAGGCCGTCACGCATGGCTCGACTCATTGGTACTTGAAGCTTGATCTGTGTAGTGGTATTCATAATATTAAAACAGTATCAAAGTAGTCTAATTATGTCAATAGACTTTTGAGAAGCTCGGCAGTTAACTCCTTGGTTTGGGCAGCATCTTTTAGAGCAAAATCACCTACTGTTACCCTCTCTAAATGGCTGGTATAAGCGCCGGTGCCGAGGTCTTCGCCGAGGTCTTCGACAAGGGTGCGGATATAGGTGCCGGAGGTGACGTTGGCTGTGAGTTTTACTTCCGGGTAGCTGTAATCGGTGAGTTCTAGGCTGTTAATGGTGACTTTGCGGGGTTCGATTATGACTTCTTTGCCGGCGCGAGCCAATTTGTAGGCTCGTTGACCGTTGACTTTGATGGCCGAGAAGGCCGGTGGGATCTGTTCTATCTCGCCTTTGAATTGTTCCAAGGCTGTTTGTATATCTTGGAGGCTGGGTTTCCTGTCTGATACGGGCGTGATTTTGCCTTCTGGATCGCCGGTGGTGCTGATGGCGCCCAGGCGCATGGTAACTTCGTAGGTTTTGTCGAGTTTGCTGAACTCGCCTGCTCTTTTAGTGTAGTCTTTGCCGATCAATAAGATTAAAAGGCCGGTGGCGAACGGGTCGAGTGTGCCGGTATGACCTACTTTTACGCTTTTGGGCCGCTTGCCTTCTGCCGTGGCAACCATCCGGCGCACGTAGTTCACGACGTCAAAACTGGTCCAGCCAGCCGGTTTATCGACTAATAACATTCCTTGCATTGTCTAGCTAGATTACTGCGACTGGGGAGGATTGCCAAACTGGAACGGAATTGGCGGCGGCACCGGCGGTGGTGCATTGGGATCAGCGTCTTGTGGTAACTGGGGCGGACCGGCCGGATCGGTGGTGCGTAAGTTGGTGCCTAGTGGCTGGGCATTTAGGGCCTGGATGGGTTCCGGAGAGGCGGCTGCCGCATTGGAATCGTTTAAGGCGCGGCTGACTTCATCGCGCGCCGTATCGAGGTGTTCGACTTCAACGTGGGAACTGCCAACCGACTCTTCTAACTGGGTCAGTGTGCCATCGGCATCAATTAACGGTTTATTAATCGGTACGTTGCTGGCAAAACTGCTTTGTGCCAGGGGTGGTGTAGGAGCCTGCGCGGGCTCAGCGGATGATAAGTCAGTGTGATCAAGTAATTGCGGTTCTTCAGATTGCGGCATACTTAACGGATCGGTAACCGGATCAAGAGCCGGCGGACTGCTGTTGGCAGTCAGAGTACCGCCCAGACTTGGCGGTTCGGTTACGATTTTGGGGCCGTCGCTGACGCCGGCTGGAGGTTGTTCGGTGGGTGTTGCGTCCTCCGGTTCAGGACTCGGCAACTCAAAAGTTTGTTCGGACTCGTCGTTGGCGTGATTAATGGCGATCGAACCGTCGTGGCTGGCGTCGTCATTGGCTGTATTTTCGGGCACATCGAGTTTGCTGGCCACCAATTGCTGGTTGGCACCGGCCGACATCAATGCGGCGCTCAGGCTCATGGTCTGGGCACTGGTCTTTTCATTACGGAAACGGTCGGTTTCGGCCACGATACCGGTTAGTAAGGCGGTGGAAATTTGTTCATCTAACAGATCACTGCCCATGCCCTTCGCCAAGTCGGCGACCAGTTCGCTGAGGCTACTGGCCTGGGGGGCGTGCCAGCTGATTGAGCCCAGGCCGCCATCAGCCGAAACGTTCAGGCTGGCAACAGTGGCGTCGTGCAATATCCGGCCGTGAGCGGTAATGGCTTCGTCGAGGTCTTCCTGCTGTTGCACACCGATGGCTACCACGACGTCGACGTTAAAGTCGCCTTGGGTGAATTCAAAATCATCCTGATTGATCGAGGTTTTATAGGGGGTAATAAAGATCCGGACTACGTTGTCTTCTACCTTGTAGCGCAGTTTGTCGGCCTTGTTTTTGTCCAGAGCAATGATGAAATCACGCAGTGAATCGGTGGTCTTTTCGATGGTTTCTTCGGGCTGAAGGAATTCCAGGGTGGAGGGCACTTCACCGCTGAAGACGGCGGCGGCGTGCTTGCCCTGCTTGTTCAATAACAGTGTCAAGCCCAGCAAAGCCGACAATTGGTCGACCGACGGGTTGCGGCTAACCGTCACCAGAATATTGTTGGCGGTTTTCAGTTTTTCGGCCAGCTGGCTTTTGGCGTCGTCCATACTTATATAATACTAGCTTTTTGTTTTAAACTTTCACCTTGCAGACTACCATAAAAGCTCATGCTTGTCCACCACTTTTCAGCGGTGATACTCCTTTACAAATCGAGGCCACCCCTGTATAGTAAGGCGTCGATACTTTAATAATCGTAAACAGGAAACTATATGCCCATTATCAAATCAGCCAGGAAGCGCGTTAAGACCGCTAACAAGGCTACCATTCGCAACAGTAAAACCAAGCGCAGTCTGCGCGTTGCCCTCAAGGCCTTCGCCAAGAGTCCTTCGTCCAAAGCTCACAGCGCCACTCAAAGCAACCTCGACAAGGCCGTAAAAAAAGGCGTGATTCATAAGAACAAGGCCGCCCGCCTCAAGAAGCAAGCCGCCGCCCGTGCTAAAGCCGCCGGCGTTAAGCCCGCCGCCAAAAAGAAGCCAGCTACTAAGAAGAAATAGTCAGCAGATAGTGCTGTAAGGCCTCGTCGATGTCGATGCTGGTGCGTTTGCTATCGGTGTCGATTTTTAAGAGGTCGGCAATCAGTTTTTTGAGTTCGGCCAGGGTGATACTGCGGGCAATCCCCTGGCTTTTGGTAACTACGAACGGATTAATGCGGGCTTCTTTGGCGATTTCGCCAAGCGCGCGATCGCCGGCGGTCTTAATTACGGCCAGCACGTGCAGTTGCCAGGCCAGCATGGCCACAATTTGCCGGGGTTCGACTTTTAGAGTCCGCTGTTCCTTATATATATCCAGTGCGCGTCGACTACGGCCGGCAAAGGCCGCCTCTAACAGTTGAAATATGGTGCTTTGCGGTGCCGCTTCGGTTAATTCGTCTATCGACTTGCGGGTGATCGCAGGACTGTACAACAGAAGTTTTTCGAGTTCGTTGGCCAGCAGTTGCTGGTTAGCGCCAACCCTTTCCACTAAATAGCGGGCATCGCCGAAATTGATTGAGCCGCCCTGCTGTTTGGCGGTCTCGCCCAGCCAGCGTGCCAGGCCGTTTTGGTCGAGCTCCAAAAACTCGCGGAAATCGGTGTTTTTCTTTAGGAATTTGTAGTAAGTCAGGCGTTTATCGAGCTTGGGTTCAACCAGAATAACATCGGTGGTGTCGGCCACGTTACCTAAAAGTTGTTCAGCTTGCTCGGCAAACTGCTTGTTAGCGCCCGGCACCCGCAAAACCACCAGTTTTTTGGCCGCCAGGAACGGCAGGCCGGTTAAGGCCTCGCTGATATGTTCCAGGCTGGCTTCCTGGCCATCGATTCGTTCCAGAGCCAGGTCGCCATGCTCGCTCAGGAAGGCACCGGTTAGCCGGCGCAACTCGTTTTGCAATCCGAAGCTGTTTTCTCCCGTTAGGGTGATTATCATAGGAGTATTGTATAGCTTCTTGCCGAGATTGTAACAATCCGCACTGCCTTCAGGGGTAAGATCTGTTATGATGCAGGTATAAGAGCAGGTATAAGAGCAGGTATGACACAGGTTATTATTGTTTCCAACCGTTTGCCGATCAGTGTAAAGAAAGACAGCGGCCAATTAGTTTTCTACCCCAGTGTTGGCGGCTTGGCCACGGGGTTGTCTTCGTATACCGACGACAAACGTAATACCTGGATCGGCTGGCCTGGCATCGCCAGTGATGAACTCACCAATGCCGACAAACAAACGATCGTCACCGAACTGGCTCAGCACAACTGTAATCCGGTCTTTCTGACTCAGCGCCAGATAGACGATTTTTATAACGGCTACAGCAACACCGTACTCTGGCCCCTATTCCATAATCTGGCGCGTCAAAACGACGTCAAAACGGCTCATAAACGGTGGTGGCAGGCCTATCGCGGCGTTAATCAACAATTCGCCGAAGCCGTGATTAATCAGTCGCAAACCGGTAGCCGCATTTGGGTGCATGATTATCAATTACTGTTGGTGCCGGAGTTACTCAGAACCGGGCGGCTGGATA
>PFOA01000028.1:4642-6500 GCA_002792275.1 Candidatus Saccharibacteria bacterium CG_4_10_14_0_2_um_filter_52_9
CCCCAGGCTGATAAAATAAGAAAAACCAAAATTTTTATGATCTGCGAGATAGTCTACCATTAAGCTTCCCAGTGCTCCGGATTGTGAAATACAGCCAATAGACCCAACAGGTGCCGGTTTTTTCAAAAAAGTCACGTTCACATTAGTTTTTGTGCTGACAAAGCCAATACAGTTTGGACCAAGTAGATTCATTTCGTACTTACGTGTCTTTTGTATTAACAGCTCCTCTTTTAGCTTACCCGCCTCACTCGTTTCTTTAAATCCGGCAGCAAATAAAACGACGTTTTTAGATCCAATTGCTTTGACCTCGTCCAATACTTTGAGTGAAATATCGGCAGGTGTTGCCAAAACGACTAAATTAACCGGTTTCCCCATGGCGGTAAGCGACTCTATGACCGGTTTTCCTAGGAGCTCTTTAAATTTTGGATTGATAAAATAGGTTTCACCCTTGTATCCCTGGTCAAGTAGGCTTTTGGCAACCAGATATCCGACTTTTTTCGGATCCTCAGATACGCCGACTATGGCAATCGAGGCTGGATTGAAGAATGTTTGAAGGGACATAATTTGAGTATACACCAAATAAACGCGCCCTGTCTTCGACCATTGTGGCGAAAACAGGGCGGCGCTGGAAACGGTTATCTGAAGCCAAGATCAGCTTCCAAATCTAGCTTTTAGCCAGGGAACATAACCTGTTCGTTAAACCAACTCATCCGAAATAGGGTTAACAGATCTCGTATGATATTCATAATATTCTCCTCCCTTTGGTGAAATTTATAACCTGCTTGTTTTCATCTTTCAAACCGCTTAGGTTTTTTTATAGTTTTGGATTTTTGTTTTCGGACTTGTTGATTTCCCAGGGTAATCTTCTTGTCCGTTTGTTTGCCCGGGATCCGTACTATATTTGAAAAAGCGTTTGTCAGATGTAACTTATAATATTTCTGAAGATAACTTAATTTTTATCTTCATATATTCAGAATAAACTATATTATTTTATTTGTCAAGGGGTATTTTATCTTATAGTAAATGCTATGAACATTCTCACTTTATTAGCTTCTATTTCGGTAATAGGGATATACGAAAAACCTTAAAAAATAATGTTTTTTTATGTAAATGAGTTTTTGTTATGATGAAAGTATGACCAAAAAAAATGAAACTAATATCCGGGAACTCTGCAAACTTATCCGCTCGGATATTCTCTCTATGACGACGGCTGCCGTATCGGGCCACGCAACCTCGGCGCTTTCTGCCGTTGAACTCATGGCAACACTGTTTTTTGGAGGATACTATCAATATGACCTCAATCATTCGGATAATAGATTCAACGATCGCGTTATTTTTTCAAAAGGTCATGCCGCTCCCCTTCTCTATGCGCTCTATCATGCGGCGGGAGCACTTAGTTACGATGAACTACTTACCCTTCGCCATCTTACTTCTCACCTTGAGGGCCACCCCACCCTTCGCTTTCCCTATACCGAGGTTGCAACGGGAAGTTTAGGACAGGGGCTTTCGATGGCGGTCGGAATGGCATTGGGAATGAGATTAAGATTCCAAAATGAAATGACAGGTGTCGAAAATCCAGGGCTCCCAACAGCGCGCAGGGCTCCGAATCGGAGCCGAGCACTGGCGGGAAAAGATTTGAGACAGAATCTGTCATTTCAACCTCCAAAAATATATGTACTCCTTGGAGACTCAGAACTTGCTGAGGGACAAAACTGGGAGGCCGCCCAGATTGCATCCTACTATAAACTGGATAATATTGTGGCAATTGTCGATGTAAACCGCTTAGGCCAACGAGGCGAAACCATGCTTCAGTGGGATCTAAAAACCTATGAAAAGCGATTTGCCTCTTTTGGCTGGA
>PFOA01000011.1:0-2084 GCA_002792275.1 Candidatus Saccharibacteria bacterium CG_4_10_14_0_2_um_filter_52_9
TTTTACTCTTAACCTGTTGCTCGGTTGCCAGCCAAGAGTCGTAGAAAGCCTCGTTGATATTGCCGCCAAAGCAAGCGACCTCACCGGTGGAGGCCATCTCAACCCCGGCTACCGGGTCGGCACCCTTTAGGCGGTTATAGGAAAACTGCGGGCTTTTAACGCCTACATGGTCGTATTCGAGCGTCTGGTACTCCTGCTTATCGTCGATTCCCAAAATTGCCTCGGTGGCAATTGCGATAAAGTTATGCCCTGTCACCTTAGATACAAACGGGAAAGAGCGCGAGGCCCGGACATTGCACTCAATCACCTTAAGATCGTTGTCCTTAGCGATAAATTGGACGTTAAACGGTCCGGTAATGTTTAAGTTTTTGATAATTTGCTCGGTGATTAATTTGGCTTTACGAACCGTTTCCAGATACAGGCGCTGGGCTGGGAAAACTACCGTGGCATCACCGGAATGTACGCCGGCGTTTTCGATATGCTCGGATATGGCGTAAATCTTAAGCTTGCCGTCTTTGGCGACGCCGTCAATCTCGATCTCTTTGGAGTTGCTGATGAAGCGCGAAATAACCACCGGGTGGTCGGGCGATACTACGGTCGCCTCGGACACATAGAAAGCCAGTTCCTTCTCGTTGGCAACCACATTCATGGCGCCGCCCGACAACACGTAGGAAGGCCGGATAATAACCGGATAGCCGACCTTTTTGGCGAAGGATTTGGCTTTGGCAAGTGTGCTGACCTCTTGCCAGGCTGGTTGATCGACGCCGAGCTTGTTCAGCATTGCTGAAAACTTTTGACGGTCTTCAGCCCGGTCAATTTGTTCTGGCGGGGTGCCCATGATCGGATAACCGGCTTTGGAGAGAGGCAGGGCGAGATTATTGGCAACCTGTCCGCCCACCGATACGACTATGCCCTTTGGATTTTCAAAATCGGCGATATCCCGGATGCGTTCCTGGGTCAGTTCCTCGAAATAGAGCCGGGCGGAGCGGTCGAAATCCGTCGAGACCGTTTCCGGATTTGAATTGACCATAACAGTTTTCACACCATGCTGGTTCAGAGTTTTGCCGGTGTTAACGGCGCACCAATCAAATTCCACGGATGAGCCGATGCAGTAAGGGCCGGAGCCGATTACCACGGCCGCTTTGGAGCCCAGAGGCTTTACGTCGTCCGTAACGCCGTGGTAGGTGGTATACAAATAATTTGTGGTGGCGTCAAACTCGCCGGCCAAGGTGTCAATTTGTTTTATGGCCGGCCGAAGGCCCAGCTCCAGCCGCTTCTGTCTCACAACCTCCTCGCCCAAGCCCTTCAGATCGGCAATAACGCGGTCGGCGAAACCGCTTTGCTTGGCCTGCAGCAGCAAAGCCTTGCTAAGGGGCTGATTCTGGATAGTCTCTCCCAGCTGCTGTATATCGGAAAGGTGCTCCAGAAACCAATTATCAATAGTCGATAATTTATGAATTTTCGACACGCTGTCGCCTTGCCTGAAGGCTTCATGGATGGCGAATATGCGGCGGTCGGTGGCCTGGCTGATCTCATGGCGGGGGTTCTTAAATTTATATGGGTGAGCCGTTAAGCCCTGGGCACCGATATTAAGCATGCGGATAGCTTTTTGTAAGGCTTCGGGGAATGAACGACCCAACGCCATGACCTCGCCCACGCTCTTCATCTCGGAGCCAATGTTATGGTCGCTTGATTTGAGCTTGGCCAGATCCCAGCGCGGCATCTTGACGGCGATATAGTCAAGCGCCGGTTCAAAAAACGCCGAGGTGGTGCCGGTTACCGCATTGGTCAGTTCATGTAGCCGATAGCCCAGCATCAACTTAGTTGCTACGAAAGCCAACGGGTAGCCGGTGGCTTTGGAGGCCAGGGCGCTGGAACGCGACAGCCGGGCGTTAACCTCAATCACTCGGTAGTCGCCGTTTGCCGGGTTCAGGGCGTACTGTATATTGCACTCGCCGATAATCCCTAGATGATTAATCGTTCGGATGGCGATGGCACGTAAGTTATGGTATTCCTTGTTGGTCAGAGTCTGCGAGGGGGCCACCACAATGCTCTCGCCGGTATGGATGCCCATGGGGTCAAGA
>PFOA01000011.1:2094-6214 GCA_002792275.1 Candidatus Saccharibacteria bacterium CG_4_10_14_0_2_um_filter_52_9
TACAGACGGCGATTGTGTTGCCATCGGCATCGCGGACCACCTCGTATTCGATTTCTTTCCAACCTACCAGGAACTCTTCGATTAAGACCTGTGAAACCGCCTGAAAGGCCTGGCCGGCCATATGCCGAAGTTCAGCGTCGTTATTGACCCGGCCCGAACCGAGGCCGCCCAGGCTAAAGCCGGAACGCATCATAACAGGGTAGCCGATAGCTTTGGCGGCACTGAGCGCCTCTTTGAGGTTGTAAGTGGCCATGCTGCGGGCCGTTTTAGTGCCGATTTCCTCCGTGGCGGATTTAAACAGCGCCCGATCTTCGGTGATCTTGATGGTTTGCACCGGCGTGCCAAGCACCTTGATATCAAGCCGCTTAAAGATGCCCTTGTCATAGAGTTCGAGCCCGAGGTTCAGAGCCGTCTGCCCGCCAAAGCTGAGCAAGACTATATCCGGCTTCTCCCGCTTCAGGATTTTGGTGACCGTGGCGACGTTAAGCGGCTGGAAATACACTCGGTCGGCCATGTCGCCGTCGGTTTGGACGGTGGCAATATTCGGATTAATCAACACCGTGTAAATACCCTCTTCCTTGAGGGCTTTAATGGCCTGAGAGCCGGAGTAATCGAACTCACCGGCCTGGCCGATTCTCAGACCGCCCGAACCAAAAATTACAGCTTTTTTAATGGCAGGCAGCTTTTTCATAAGGCCTGGGCAAACCTCTCGAATAGCCAGGCCGTGTCGGTTGGACCCGGGCAGGCTTCGGGGTGGAACTGGACGGAAAAGAAGGGCTTGCTTTTGTGGCGTATGCCTTCGACCGAGCTATCATTGAGGTTTCGGAACGATACCCTCCAGTCTTTTGGCAGGGATTTTTCATCTATGGCGTAGCCATGGTTCTGGCTGGTGATGTAGCAGCGCCGGTTTTCCACGTCCATGCAAGGCTGGTTGTGTCCGCGGTGACCAAAAAGTAGCTTGTAGGTTTTAGCGCCGGCAGCCAGGGCCATAACCTGAGTGCCCAGGCAGATACCAAACACCGGTTTATCGCCGGCAAGAGCCTTTCGTGTAGTGGCTATCGTGGTCTGGTAATCGGTCGGGTCACCCGGCCCGTTGGACAGCACCACGCCGTCGTATGGCTCGGATGCGTAATCGTAGTCGGCTGGTACACGCTTAACCTGCACCGGCAGCTTAAGCAATGACTTTAGGATATTATCTTTGGCGCCGCAGTCCACCAGGATGATTTTCTTGGCGTGCTGTTTGTTATAAATAACGGGCGCGTTAATCGACGCCTGCCGCGGCGCAACTGCCAGCTTATTAAGATTGACCGGTTCCTGGCTGATAGCACCCAACATGGTACCCTTGGCTCTCAAATGTTTGGTTAACGCCCGGGTGTCAACGTTAGTCAGGATCGGTATACTCTGCGATCCCAGCCATTCCAGTAGTGAGGCTGCGGATTTAGCGTGGCTACCTTTCAAGGCGGTCTGGCAGGTTATGACGCCGCTGACCTGGATTTTGTCAGACTCCATATCTTTGAGCTGGACGCCGTAATTGCCTATTATCGGAAACGTAAAGACCAGGATCTGGTTGGCGTAGGAAGGGTCTGTCAACGACTCCACGTAGCCGGTCATGCCAGTATTGAACACCACCTCGCCGCTGTACTGTCCTTGCTGCCAAGCCGGTGCCAGGCCCTCGAACACCTGGCCGTCACTGAGATATAGCCGCACCGGATTGTTTATAAGAAAATCGCCCCTTTCGGAGCGATTTCCGCGTATTTTTCTATTGTTCGTAACAGCCAGTCCCTCTATCATCTTGCATATGAATGTACCAGACAAAATTTCAATGCGCAAGCCAGTGCCCTATAATATAGCTACATGAGCAAAAACATCACATTACCAGGCCTTATTGATCCGCACGTTCACCTGCGCGATCCCGGCCAAACCACCAAAGAAGACTTTCTCAGTGGCACCTCGGCCGCCTTGGCCGGCGGTTACACGACAGTTATGGATATGCCGAACAACGTCGAGCCAATCACCACGCTGGAGCGCCTGGAGGCAAAGCTTGCCGGCGCCCGTACCCAGGTGGTCTGCGATATCGGCTTCCACTTTGGCACCTTGGGCGACAACTTCGAAGAGTTCCCCAAAGTTATCAATAAAGTCATGGGTCTGAAAGTCTATCTTAATGTCACCACCGGTAATTATATTATCGATAAGCCCAGGTTACTCGATATTTATAAAGCCTGGCCTGGCCAAAAGCCTATCTTGTTGCATGCCGAAGATGACGTGTCGGATCTGGTGTTAAGTACGCTGCAGGCCGTACCCAAGGCCACCCACATCTGCCATGTTTCCAGCCAGGCCGAGCTGGAGTTCGTCATTAAAGCCAAAGAGGCCGGCCTGCCTATCACTTGCGGCGTTACCCCGCATCACCTGTTTTTAACTGATAAGGACGCCGAGCGGCTTGGTACTTTTGGCCATATGAAACCATTCTTGAAGCCGCAGGCCGACCAGGACTTTCTGTGGCAGCACCTCGGCTACATCGATGTTATAGAATCCGATCACGCCCCGCACACCAAAGCCGAAAAAGAGGGTGATACTCCGCCCTTTGGTGTACCCGGCCTGGAAACTACGCTACCCCTAATGCTAACAGCCGAAGCCGAAGGCCGGCTAACCCGGGCCCAGCTGGTCGAAAAGCTACACACCAACCCGGCTCGTATTTTTGGAGTGACTCCGGACGACGCGACTCGCATCGAAGTTAGTATGGACGAACACGAAATTACCAACGATGCCCTGCAGACCAAAGCCGGTTGGAGCCCTTTTGCCGGCCGCAAGCTAGTCGGCAAAGTAACCCGCGTTGTGCTGCGCAGCCAAACCGTCTTTGAAAACGGCCAGGTTTTAGCCAGCCCCGGTAGCGGCAGAATCTTATAGCGAGGCTTTGATCTCAGCTGCCAGATTGGGGTTCCACATGACACCGGTCAGGCCCATAACGTAGTCCGCGCCTGCTCGGCGTAGGTTGTGAAAATCCTCAACCGTCTGGACGCCACCGACGCCTACTATTTTAAAATCTGCATTCAGTTTCTGTCTGTGATCGGCTAGGCGTTGCACCATATCGATGCATAAGTGCTTAACCGCTTCGCCGCTTACGCCGGCTATCGCACGAGTTGCCGGCCCATTAAAAGCCCGCTCGCCTTTCTTGTCAATAATCTGAGACTGTAAAGTATTAAAAGCAGCGATACCCGCAATGTACGGACCCACCGCTTCCACAAATTCACGTAAGTGGCCATCATCATAAAAGTAGGACAGCTTAACAATTAAATTTAAGTCCGGGTAAGTGAGCTTAACCTGCTTAACTATTTCAGTCGAAGTCTCAATGTCAAAACATAGTAGGTTTGAATGACCTTCGTTAGGGCAACTGAGGTTGATTTCGATTAAACGAGCACCCGTTTCCCTCAGCTTACCCACGCCATAAACGTGATCTTCGATAAATTTTTCGCGGCCGTCAGGTTGCAACGTTCCCTGGAAAGCTACCAACAGCGCCTGGCCTTTTCCCAATAGTTTGAAAGATTCTTTTATCTCCTTTTGCCATATGTCTGGCTCGAAAGATGGTATGCCGAACGAGTTAGCAAGAGTCAATGGAAAGTCGTAGGTGCCTTTGACTGTATAGGTCTCGCTGGGTTTTTTCGGATCAAACTTCTTATACTCCAATGGAAAGGTATTTGGTTCGGGATGAACCGGATAAAGATGCGATCTGACGGTTTTAAAAGTGACAATGTCATAGCCTCTGTCCAAGGCCGATTTCACAAACTTGGCTTGGGGTAAAGGTCCGGCTGCAATGCCGAAAGGTGAATAAACTTTAGTGCCGAAAAAGTCATATTGGGGCTCGCCGTTATTTTTATAGGCGGGTTTTTTATCAAAATCGCCGAAGGGTCCCAGCCTCAAGTTATCAGCAAAGCTTAACTTGGGATCATATAACCAAGGCGTAAAATCAGACATTATCAATTAATAATAACTCATAAACCCCCTGTTGTGTATTCTCGCTGTCAAGGCGTAGGCTTTCTGTTCAGGTTCAGATACATCGAGGACGGTTCTAGAATATATCTAGGAGGTTCAGATGCATGGTAGCGTTGGTATTCACATGGGGTTG
>PFOA01000025.1 GCA_002792275.1 Candidatus Saccharibacteria bacterium CG_4_10_14_0_2_um_filter_52_9
AAGTAATTGTGATTGGCGGCTCGGTGGGCGTCTATTTTGACCGCTATGGCAAACTGCTGGCCAAGGAGATCGAAAAGTACAAGATCCCCCTGATCACCCTGCCCGACCTACGTGCCGCCAAACAGCCTGAAGAGGCTGTGATTTACGGCTGTTATCAGCTAGCCAAACAAACCTACGACCATGCAAGCACTGATAAGTAAGCTACAGGGGCAGTTCCCCACCCTGCGCTTTAAAGCCGGCCAGCAGTTTTCGTGGTCGCCGGATAGCGGCGAGATTATTTATATAGACGGCGCCAGCGGTAAGCGTGCCACTTGGTCCTTACTGCACGAAACCGGCCATGCCCTGCTCAAACACCAGACCTACAGGGCTGATGTCGAGCTGTTAAGATTGGAGGTTGATGCCTGGGAACGAGCTCGCCGCTTGGCCAGCGACCTGGGAACCGAAATAGATGAGGATCATATCCAGAATTGCCTCGATACCTACCGCGACTGGCTGGATAAGCGTAGTATCTGCCCGACCTGCACTACCAAGTGCCTACAACAGGGGGATTTTATTCACTACCGCTGTTTTAACTGTCGCAGCGTCTGGAAAGTAACCGCCAATCGTTTCGGCCGGGCCTACCGTAGTACCAAGCTTGCGCCATCAAAAATCCCCGCCATATAAGCGGGGATTTTGGTTGCGCTAAGGGTTGCTTAAGCGATTTTTTTGGTGCGGCGCGAAATGCGTCCACCCTTGGCACCGGCTGCACGAGCCAGCTCGCGGTTGGCGAAAAAGCCACCGGTTTTGCCTAGCTTGCCGCCCTTGGCGCCAATCTTGGCGTAAAAATCCGGACCGTACTTGCTCTTGTTGGTTGCGGCAGCCGCTTGGCCGCCTGCTTTAGTTCCAGCCATTGTCATGACCTCCGTTATACTTAGTATTCTCCCGAGGAGTATAAAAAGAGGGCTCGCCACCCGTAGGTAGTAAACCCTCTAACCTCTCCCGAAATCACACTTATGATATCACGCTATTGTTTAGCTGTCAATAAGCTTGTACTCAATTATATCCACCCACCATACATCTTGGACACTTTCACTAAACTAGAAAGGAGTGAAAGTGAGGT
>PFOA01000073.1 GCA_002792275.1 Candidatus Saccharibacteria bacterium CG_4_10_14_0_2_um_filter_52_9
AACGAGAAGCTGCTGGAAGGACTTCATCCCACGAGCTTACGCTCGGGGAATTGCGGTGGAAGGATTAAAACACTGGCAAAAGACGGAGTTTTTCTGTATACTTGACCACCTTGCACAGGGAGAAAAATGGCTGATTCGATAGTAGTTAAGGGTGCGCGCGAGCATAACTTAAAGAACATTGATGTTACGATTCCGCGCAATAAGCTGGTGGTGATTACCGGCTTGAGCGGTTCGGGCAAGTCCAGCCTGGCCTTTGATACCATCTATGCCGAGGGCCAGCGCCGCTATGTTGAATCCTTGAGTTCCTATGCTCGGCAATTCCTAGGGCTGATGGAAAAACCTGATGTCGACCAGATTGACGGCCTGTCGCCGGCGATTTCTATCGATCAAAAGTCCACCTCGCGCAACCCGCGCAGTACGGTAGCCACGGTTACTGAAATTTATGATTATTTGCGCCTGCTGTACGCCCGCATCGGTGTGCCGCATTGTCCGGTAGACGGCAGTCCGGTAGTCCGCCAAACCAGCACCGGTATAATTGACCAGATTGTGGCCACCACAGAAGGCAAACGCTTGATGGTGCTGGCACCGATCGTGATTGATAAAAAGGGCGCTTTTGAGCATATCCCGGAGCAATATCAGCGAGCCGGTTTTGCCCGGGTGCGGGTCGATGGCGTGGTTTATGCCCTCGATGAATTCCCGGAACTTGACAAAGCCTATCGCCACCGCATCGAAGTGGTAGTTGACCGATTGGTAAACGACAAAGACAGCCGTAGCCGCCTGGTGCAGTCTGTGGAGCAATCGCTGGAGGTGGCTGAGGGCAAGGTAGTGATTCTGGAGGCCGACAGCGGCAAAACCAATAGCTACAGCCTGATGTACGCCTGTCCAAAGCACCCCGAAATCAGTATTCCCGAGCTGGAGCCGCGCACCTTTAGCTTTAACAGCCCACACGGCGCCTGTCCGGTCTGCACCGGCCTGGGTAATCGCCTGGAAGTCGACCCGGAGCTGGTTATTCCTAACGGTACGCTGACCATTGCCGAGGGTGCTATCCGCCCCTACAACCGCATCAACGTCGACAACTGGTATATGAAAAAACTGCAGGCTGTGGCCGAACAAAACGGCTTTAGCCTGCACGTACCGACAGGCGAGCTAACCGAGCAACAGCTGGAACTTATTATGTATGGTACCGGCAAGCAGACATTTAAGGTGGCTTTGGGCGTGGGGCGATCATTTGAAACCACTTACGAGGGAGTAGTGCCTAACCTGGAACGCCGCCACAAAGAAACCGACAGCGACTTTATCCGGCGCGACATTGAGCGCTTCATGCAAGAAAAGCCCTGCCACGCCTGCCACGCCTGGCGCCTGAAGCCCGAAGTACTAGCCATTACCGTTGGTGATCATTCAATTATGGATGTCTGCGAACTGTCGATCGACGATGCCCTCGGTTGGTTTAATGGCCTGAAGCTAAACGCCAAGGACACCAAAATTGCCGAAATGATCCTAAAAGAAATTGGCGCCCGGCTACAGTTCCTGCAAGATGTCGGCCTGAATTATTTGAATCTACTGCGTGGCACCAAAACGCTGAGCGGCGGCGAGGCTCAGCGCATCCGGCTGGCGACCCAGATCGGCAGTGGTCTGATGGGCGTACTTTACGTACTTGATGAGCCAAGTATTGGCCTGCACCAGCGCGACAATGCCCGGCTGATTCGCACCCTCAAGCACCTGCGCGACCTGGGCAACACGGTAATCGTTGTGGAGCACGACGAAGAAACCATCCGCACCGCCGACTACCTGCTGGACATTGGCCCCGGCGCCGGCATTCATGGCGGCAAGGTCGTGGCTTCGGGCTCGCCGGCCCAGGTTATGAAGGTCAAAAACAGCATTACGGCTCAATACCTGGCCGGCCACAAAGAAATTGCCGTGCCCAAGAAGCGCCGGGCTGGCAACGGCCTGTCGCTGGTAATCAAAGGCGCCCGCGAAAACAACCTACAGAACATTACCGCTGAAATTCCGCTCGGCAAGCTGGTGGTGGTCAGCGGTGTTAGCGGTAGCGGCAAGTCCAGTCTGATTAATGACATCCTGGCCAAGGAATTGCTGGCACGCTTACACCGAGCCAGCACCGTACCGGGCAAACACGATGACATCGAAGGCATCAAATTGCTGGACAAGGTGATCATAATTGATCAGTCGCCCATCGGCCGCACGCCGCGTTCCAATCCGGCGACATACACCGGCCTGTTCACGCCGATTCGCGAGCTGTTCGCCCAAATGCCGGAGGCCAAACTGCGCGGCTACAGTGCCGGTCGCTTCAGCTTTAACGTTAAGGGCGGCCGCTGTGAAAACTGCAGTGGCGACGGCATCATCAAGATAGAAATGCACTTCCTACCCGATGTTTACGTGCCCTGCGAGGTCTGCCACGGCCAGCGCTACAACCGCGAAGCACTGGAAATCCATTACAAAGGCAAGACCATTGCCGATGTGCTGGCCTTAACCTGCGAGCAAGCTCTGGAATTCTTCGAAAACATTCCGGCGATTGCCCGCAAACTGCAAACCCTGGTTGATGTCGGCCTGGGCTATATCGCCCTTGGCCAACCGGCCACAACTCTGAGCGGCGGCGAGGCTCAGCGCATCAAACTGTCTACCGAACTCAGCCGCCGCCCCACCGGTAAAACGCTGTACATTCTTGATGAACCGACCACCGGCCTACACATGGCCGATGTCGACAAGCTGTTGCACATGCTGCACGCCCTGGTTGAAGCCGGTAACAGCATGGTGGTGATCGAGCACAACCTTGACGTCATCAAAAACGCCGACTGGCTGATAGACATGGGCCCCGAGGGCGGTTACGCCGGCGGCCAGATCGTTGCCCAAGGTACGCCCGAACAGGTAGCCAAGGTAAAAACCAGCTACACTGGCCAATACCTGACAAAAATGCTATAATAAGCAAATGATACCATTCCTTAAAGAAGACCTGCCTCGCGACGCCAGTGTTCTGGAAAGATTGAACATGGGCCTGCCTTTCTTACTACATGGCGCTACGATTACCGAACATGGCGCCCGAGATGCTTATAGAGCCAGATAGCATACTGCCAAATCGTGAGTATCTGGAATTCTTCGACTCCGTTATAGCAAGGCTTGTCTTAGTAGCAGACGCCCGCGCTAAACTAGAAGAGCGTGATGAGAACGATGAAACACTTGAGTGGGTTAATGTAGCAAAAGAAGGCATGCAACGAGTTAGCAGGCTGGGCGAGGTACCAGGCATGCGCGGCATTGAAAAAGCCCGATTATTTGCCAGTGGCCAAGAGGATTTGCAAAGGGAACTGTACGTTAACATGTGTGAACGGCGCGATGGCGACGAACCACTCGAGTTGACTCTGCTAGCCTACGCCAAGCAAGTCGCTTACGGCGAAATCTTTGTGTAAACTATTTGCGGCGTTTTTCGAGTAGGGCTTTGGTAAAATGGTACAGCGTAGGGCCGAGGGTTATGGTCATAACGGCGGCTACGGCCAGTAGGACGTAGTGGTCAACATTGGGGATCTTGGTGCCGAACCAGTAGCCGATCAGCGTAACAATGGTTGCCCAGGCGGTGTCGCCGGTGGCATCAAATAAGACGTATTGTTTGTAGTTCATTTTGGCGACGCCGGCCACCGGCGGGGCGAAAGTTCGTACTACAGGCACAAAGTGAGCAACTAACATGGTGCGGCTACCCCAGCGCTCGTAGAATTTTTCGGCGCGCTGGATGTATTCCTGCCGGAAAACCAGGCTATCGGGCTTGCTGAACAGACGCCGACCGTAATGCTTGCCGATATGGTAGCCGACATTGTCGCCGGCAATGGCCGACAGGGCGATTACAATGATTGCCAGTTCCAGATTCAAGTGACCCTGAGCGGCAAAAACGCCGGCTGTCAGCAGTAGGGTATCGCCCGGGAAAAAGAAGCCGACAAACATGCCGGATTCGGCAAAAACTATGGCCGCAATCAACAATAGACCGCCGGTCTGGATAATACTGGTAACGTCAAACATTGTTCTAAGCTTAACGGTTCGACGTGCAAACGTCCACTCAATCTGTTATAATGCTATAACCAAACAGGAGAGATACCAGCGTTATGTTGCAAGATACTATTAATTTGACCCTAGAACCCCGCGCCGTTACCGGCAAGGCTGTTCGGCACCTGCGCCGCGAAGGCACCATTCCGGCCGTTATTCACGACCACGGCAAAGATTCATTGGTGGTTCAGGGCAACGGCATTCAGATGCTCAAAGTCTGGCAGGCCGCCGGCAAACACCACCCCATCCAGCTAAAGGCCGGCGACAAGAACTTTACCGCCCTTATCAAAACTGCCGAATTCGATCCACGCAAGCATCAGCTGACTCACATAGTCTTCAACGCTGTCGATGCTAACCAAAAGGTTGATGCCGAAATCCCTGTTCGTCCGCGCTACGCCGAAGGCAACGAGTCCAGCCCGGCCGAGCGCAATGGCCTGATTGTTTTGAGCCACTTAGAAACCGTCCAGGTCAAAGCCATTGCCACCAAGTTGCCCGACTTCTTTGAATATGACGCCGAAAAACTGGTCGAAATAGGCGACAGCGTTACCATTGCCGATCTGCTCATCCCAGAGGGCGTCGAACTGGAAACCGAAGTTGAGCACTCCATCGCTACCGTCTACGAACCGAGTGCACTGGCTGCAGCCAACGATGCTGCTGGCGGTGATGCCGAACTTGAAGAAGAAACCGAAGCCGCTGAAGGCGAAGGCGGCGCTGAGGGTGAAGAAGCTAGCGAAGGCGCAGAAGACAGTTCCGACAGCAAGGGCTCAGACGAATCCAAGCCCTCATCCGACGAAGCCCCCAAAGAAGACAAAAAAGAAGCTTAGCCTACTCTTCCAGAAAGCCGCCCGATTGGTGGCTCCAAAGCTTGGCGTACAAGCCGTTATCTTCCAGCAATTGCTTGTGTGAACCCTGCTCTACAATTCTGCCCTCGTCCAGCACGATGATGCGATCCATGCGCTGGATGGTACTCAGGCGGTGAGCTATTACAGCGGCAGTTTTATCTTTCATGAGCAGCCACAGGGCTTTTTGAATCAGCTGTTCGCTTTCGGAATCAAGCGCCGAGGTGGCCTCATCCAGTATGAGTATTGGCGCGTTTTTGAGTATCGCCCGGGCAATCACCACCCGCTGGCGCTGGCCGCCGCTTAACTTAACGCCGCGCTCCCCGACCATGGTGTCATAGCCCTCGGGCAGGGCGGCGATGAAAGTATGGGCGAAAGCTTTTTTGGCTACGGCTATAACCTCCGCATCGCTGGCGGTGGGCTTGCCGTAGCGGATATTATCTTTAATCGAACGGTGAAACAACAGCGGCTCCTGCGGCACATAGGCAATAGCCTGGCGTAGGTCATCTTGTTTAATGTTTCTGATGTCTCGTCCATCGATCACGATGCCGCCGCCTTGAATGTCCATGAATCTGAGCAGTAGGCGAGCAATAGTTGTTTTACCGCCGCCGCTCGGCCCGACCAGACCGACTTTTTCACCCGGTTTGATAGCCAGGCTAAAGTCTTCGAACAGATCTTTATTACTGGACGTATCATCATGTCGGAAGGTCATACCGGCAAAGACAATTTCGCCTTTTTTAATATTACCAGCTACAGCATGTGGCTTATCCTGTATGTTGGGAGCCTGTTCCATGAGTTCGGTCATTTCCTGGGCGTCACCTGCCGCAACCTCTAGCTGGCGAACCACGAAAGTACTGCGGCGGATGTTAAATATGATTCTCAGAGCGTAAACCTGGAACAGCAGAAAGGTTGCTATGCCCAGACTACCCTGCTTGACGGCCACAATGCCGCCGATCAGCACCGCCATCTGCAAAACCACACACATCGCCTCAATCACCCAAGCGTTGCGAACAGCCCGGAACCAGCTTTGCAAAAACAGGCCGCCGCGTATTTTGTTAGTGGCGGCGTAGCGTTCTATTTCGCGGTCTTCGGCGGCAAAGGTCTTAACGGTCAAGGCATTAGTAATAACGTCGGCCAGCTCGCCAACCTGCTCGCTTTCCTTGGCAACGGCGGCCCGCCTCATTGGCAGGCGCCGAAGGGCTAATCTTACTACCAGCCATGACGAGAACAGCCACAAGACCAGCACTAACAGGCTTAGTTCCGGGCTGTAATAAGCCATGATAATCAGCGAAAGTAAAACTGTAAACAGCTGTGGTAACAGATCAAAAAACATAGTGTCATTAAAAACGGTATAGGATTTGGCAAAGCGGCTGGCTTGGGTAACTACCGAGCCGCTAAAACGATCGGCAAAAAACCCATAGTCCTGATGCACGAGATACTTAAAGCTATCTTCGTACAACTTTTCCTCGGTCTTGTGATGCAGGAGCGAAACACCGTACTTATCAAAAAACCAGCCGGCTGAAACGGCCAGCAGTTCAAAAACCCCGGCAGTGACCAGTAGGCCGACGTTTATGGTATTAAAGCGAATCAGCTGACCCAAAACCAAGGCAATCAGCAATGGAAAGATCGTCAGCTGTAAGGCCAGCACCAGGCTGAAGAGCACGCTGAGCAGGGTGTAGAGTTTTAGATCGCGCCAGTAGCTCAAATACAGCTTCAGGCCTTTTATGGAGGGAAGTGGTGTGGCCGGCGGCATGCTACCCATTTTAACAGTTACTCCTCATCGTCGTCCTCGATGAAGCCGCCGGATTGGTGAGCCCACAGCCGGGCGTAGGTGCCGTCATTGCGCAGTAGTTCTTTGTGGGAGCCTTGCTCAACGATCTCGCCGCCATCCAGCACTATGATGCGATCCATTTTCTGGATAGTGCTTAAGCGGTGCGCGATGACAATGGCGGTGCGGCCTTCCATCAGCTTCCAGAGGGCGTCCTGAATCAATACTTCGCTTTCGGAATCTAGAGCCGAGGTGGCTTCGTCTAGCACCAGGATCGGCGCGTTCTTGAGCATCGCCCGGGCAATCGCCACCCGCTGGCGCTGCCCGCCGCTGAGCTTAACGCCGCGTTCGCCAACCATGGTTTCGTAACCTTTCGGTAACTTGCTGATGAACTCGTGGGCGTTGGCTTTTTGGCAATAGCTTCAATGACGGCTTGTTCAGCACCGATATCGCCGTAACCAATATTTTCAGCCAAAGAGCGATGGAACAGAATTGGCTCCTGCGATACATAGGCGACTCGCGACCGTAAATCAGACTGTTTAACGGCGGCAATGTTTTGACCGTCAATGCTTATTTGGCCCTTTTCAATATCCATGAAACGAAGCAGTAGTTTCGTAATAGTTGTTTTGCCGCCGCCGCTTGGCCCAACTAAACCAACTTTTTCGCCTGGCTTAATTTTGAGACTCAAGCCCTTGAAGAGGGCATCGTCCTGATTTTCGGGGTAGGCAAAAGCAACGTCCTGAAACTTAACTTCGCCGCGCCGCATGGCTAGTTTTTCCGGCTTAGTAGGATCTTTAACCTCCGGAATTATGCCGAAGATTTCGGTCATTTCGGCAGCGTCACCCAGGCTGCGGTTGGTGTTACGAAGCAACCGGCTAAATTCCCACAAACGATTCACTATGTTCTGAGTGTAACTGATTAACAGATACAGTAGGCTGACGTTTAGGCTATAGGTAGTAACGGCGAGCAAGCCACCAAGCAACGTAATTATTTGAAAACCGTTAGTTTGCACATGGCTCAGCGAGTCGGTCTTGAGGGCTTCAATAGACAACTTTCGATAAGCCGCGTGTTGTCTGCCACTATATTGCCTGAAGCGCTTAGATTCATACCTATCGCCGGCAAAAGCCCGGATGGTGCCCATGTTGGTTATGGCGTCAGCCAGCGTTGCCGTTTGCTCGCTCTCGCGCTGGGCAAGAGCCAGATTGTGAGGCATCTGACGGACAATACGCCGCGACATCAGCGACAGATATACAGCAACCACGGCTAACATAATCAAGGCGTAGGGCCAGGAAACAAGTAGTAAAATTACTATGGCTGCCACGATTGTCGTGACACTCGGTATTACGGTCCAAATGAAGTCATCCATCAGGCGCTCGTAGGAGCCAAGGAATTTATTAGTCTGCGAAACCAACGCTCCGCCGAATCTGTCGGCATGAAAACGCTGACTCTGAGCCTGCAAGTGGTCGTAGATATCATTAGCAATGTCGCGGCGAATGTTTTCCTCGAGTTTCCATACAAAATATGACTGGACTCGCCACAATACCATGCCAATAAGCATTAATACGGCAAACCAAGTGAAGTAGCCGCTAAACATCGAGAAATGTAGTGCCTGATGATGCGCATAGGCGTACTGTAATTTGCTAAAAATGCGCGCTACTATATAGGGTGGAATCATGCTCTGCACGATCACAGCCAAGCCAGACCCAACTGAAGCCACCAGAAATTCTGGCAGATAGCGGCGCGTATAACGCCAGTAAATGGCGAATGTTCGTCTGGTTAGGGAAGTAGTTTTAATGATTTTCATAGTACGCTGCCTCCTGCAGCGCGGTTTTGTTGGTAGATGTTAAGATTAAATGTTTTTGAAGAGTCGAGAGTTAGCACGCCTGGAAGGCGGTATCGACTGACTGGAATTTTGGTGTGATGTACATTTTGGCCGCCTCCGGGTTAGTGTCGCTACATAAGCGACATTGCTAAATAGTATCCACTATCGTATACTAAACCCTTTAAGAATGCAACTAAAATGACAACACTTTCTCTCTAAGCCTATGGAAAACACTCCCCTTATTGCCGAAAATGACGAAGACGGCTCCGAAAAAGACAAAACCAAGAAAAAATCTAAACTTCGCTTGGTTAATGTCGAGAAACCGGCCGACGAAGAACGCCCCGCCAAACGTGAGAAAGCCGAAACACCTGCCAGTGCTGACAAGCCCGATAAAGAGCCGGAGTTAGTCGAGAGCGCCGCTGAAGCACCAGCAGCGGAAACCGTTTCTGAGGCCGAAGCACCTTCGGATGGCAGTCTCAGCCAGGCCGAAGTCGCACATGTTGCCCAGACTGTAGCCGAGGCCAAGGTGCAGGAGTTGCCAGCCGATCCTGAAGCCGCTGAGGATATGGCGGTTGAGATTTTTTGGCGGGAAGTCGCTGAGCACGGTGACCCCGAAGCCGCCGAGCATGCAGCGGCCGCTCCTCTGGGCGTTAATCCTGAAGAGTTATCGGAATTCAGCGATGAAGAAGAGCCAATGCCGGAAGCCGAGGAAGCCGAGGAAGCAGTTGAAGAAGCACCGCAAGCGGTTGAGGATCACAGAGAGCTTATTATTGATCATTCCGAAGCGATCTTGGAAGACGAGGGCGAAGCTACACCGCCAACTCCACCCGGCGGCGGTGGAACATCCGGTCGCCCACCGCATGGCCCTCCGCCACCTTTCGGACCCGGCGGACTCGCTGCCCCCGGCGGACCTGGTGGTCTCAACCCGAACTTTATTCCACCGACTCCGACTCCGGCAGCTCCGGAAAGGCATGTTCCTGAATATCACGAAGCGAACCCGGCCGCCATGGCGCTGTTCGGCGGCATTATAGGCTACCTGATCGGACGCCGCCGCGGTCGTATCAAAACTGAAAAACGACTACTGCCGGTTCAGAAAAAGCTTGAAAAACAGGTGAACGATCTGCAATGGGAGCTCCAGAAAAAAGAGTTGCGGATCCGCCGCGTGGCAACCGAGAAAGTCCGACAGAATAGGCCGGCCGTGATTGAGGCGCTGTCTGCCAAGACTACCATCGAGCGCTCGGCTGTATCCCAAAAAGCACCGGAAACACCACTGGCTGAGAGCGTGGTGATCGAAGAACGGCGTCGGGCTCCTGAGGCCCATCAGCTTCATGGTGCCCCGGCGGCTCGTGAACATATTGGTCAGGTGATTGTGGCTGAGGCCATCCCGGCCGCTAAACGAGCAGAAAAATTGGAACCAAAAATCGCAAAACCCGAAAAACAGGCTGCCGAACTACCTACCGGCAAGCATATAGAAACTCTCAGTCGAGCCGATCTGCTCTCGATCAGCGAAAAAATTATTGTCGACGGCAGTAGTCTGCGCCAGATTTATGAAACTCACTTGATCGGTGAGCGCGGCTTGAGACGTTTGGTAGGTGAGCATCTACGGGGCGGCGACCTGAAAAGGGCTCTGCGCCAAGAAGTCATTGAGCGTGAAATAGATTTTGAACGCGATCCGGCAATGCGCGATATTAAAGCTAGCGGGGCAGTCGATGCCCCCGGCGGTACGGCCAAACTTAACGAGCTGATCGAAAAAGCATCGAGCAGTGTTTCGGGCAGCAAAGAGGCGGCTTTCTTCCGGGCTCGTGCTAGCTACGAAGCCACCCAGCAGCTACAGCAACAAAAACACCGCCGCATGATGGACGTTTCACTGATTGGAATAATCCTGATTCTGGTCGCGCTGGTAGCCTTGCTGATAATCCGTCACGGTTAATTAGGCGCTATACTATCAGCATGCAGAAAATCATCTTGTTTTATAAGTTCAGCCGATCGCCGATCCGCAAGCTGTGCGTTTGTGGCAGAGAACACTGTGCGAAAAGCTAGGCCTGAAAGGGCGCATTCTGATCGCCGACCACGGCATAAACGGCACGCTCGGCGGCAATCTAAAAGACCTAAAGCAATATGTCAAAGAGGCCAGAACGTACGCACCTTTCAAAGACATTACCTTTAAATGGAGTGATGGCGGTTCAGAACATTTTCCGAAACTGATTGTAAAAGTTCGCCCCGAAATCGTTAGCTTTGGAGCCGCTGATAAGATTAAAGTTGATAGGCAAGGCATAGTCGGTGGCGGTCAACATCTCAAGCCGGAACAGGTTCACAAGTTGGTGGCCGAACGCGGCGATGAAGTAGTCTTTTTTGATGGCCGCAACGCCTACGAGGCGGCCGTAGGGCGGTTCAAAAACGCCGTCGTGCCCGATGTTGAGCACACGCGTGACTTTGCCAAAGAGCTGAAGAACCCCAAGTACAAGGCCATCAAAAACAAGCCGGTTGTCACCTATTGCACCGGTGGTATTCGCTGTGAAGTACTAAGCGCCCTGATGAAGCAAAGCGGCTTTAACGAGGTTTACCAGATGGCTGGCGGCATCGTAAAGTACGGCGAAACCTATGCCGACGACGGCTTGTGGGAGGGTTCGCTCTACGTGTTTGACGACCGCATGGGTACCAAGTTTTCCGACCGCGCCAAGGACATCGGCAGTTGTGGTCACTGCCAGGCCAAAACCAGCAACTACGAAAACTGCGCCAACAAGGCCTGCAATAAACTCATCCTGGTTTGCAGTGCCTGCCAAAACCAGCAATATTGCCCCAGCTGTTTACAGCAAGCGGTAAAATAGAACTGTGAATGAGGTATTAAAAGCCAAATTGGCAGATCTGCCAAAATCTCCCGGGGTCTATTTTCATAAGGACGGGCAGGGCGCCATTATTTATGTTGGCAAGGCGGCCGTACTGCGCAATCGGGTGCGGCAGTATTTTCAGGCTTCGCGCAATCGTGATCCCAAAACCGAAGCCCTGGTGGCGGAGATTGCCGACCTCGACTGGATGGTTGTCGACAGCGAGCTGGAGGCCTTGTTCCTGGAAGCCGAGATGGTCCGGCGCTACATGCCGCGCTATAACATTCTACTGCGTGATGATAAATCGTTGAGTTATATTCGCATCGATTATGATAGCGACTACCCCACGGTCAGCACCACCCACCGGCCGCTGGATGACGGAGCCCGCTACTTTGGCCCTTACTTTAGTACCTCTGCCGTCAGGCAATCTTTGAAACTGTTGAGGCGAGTGTTTCCGTTTGCCACCAAACAGGCAGTGGGGCAGAAGCGAGCCACACTGCATTATCACCTGGGTCTCGATCCCGGGCTGGAAGAAGGCAAGACCGCCCTGGAGGATTACCGGGCCAATTTGCGGCAACTTATCGCTATTATTCAAGGCAAGCGTAAGACCATCATCAAACAGCTGGAACGTGACATGAAACGTTCTGCCAAGGCTTCAGAATTCGAACAGGCCGCCAAACTGCGCAACCGGCTATTCGCGCTAAAGGCTCTTGATAAACAGGTCATTTTTAGCGACAAAGAGTTTCTGGATATCAGTAAAGATCATGCCTTAACCGAATTGGTTAACTTGTTAAGCATGGCTAATTATCCGCATCGGATTGAGGGCTATGACATCTCTCACATGCAAGGCACCGATGTGGTGGCCAGCATGGTGGTCTTTACCAACGGTGTTAGCAATAAGTCCGAATATCGCAAATTCAAAACCAAGCTCAACCATAACAATGACTTTTATAATATGCACGAAACGCTTAAGCGGCGGCTGAGCGATAAGAACCGTAGGGCTTGGGGCCTGCCCAGCCTGGTACTGATTGACGGCGGCAAAGGCCAGCTGGAGGCCGCCATCCGGGCGCGCAACGAGCAAGGCTGTTCGCAAATTCCCTTCATTGGCTTGGCCAAGCGCGAGGAGCAAATCGTTATCCATAAAGAAAAATCAGGCGTAAAACTTAACGAGCAGATATTACATACACTGGGTGGCTTCGCTTCTGCCAGCGATGATTTCATTTTGGTAAATGTGCCTCACAGCACCAATTTAGTTAAACTATTACAGCGCATTCGCGACGAGTCGCACCGCTTTGCCGTTAGCTACCACAGCGTTCTGAAAGTTAAGCGCCAAACGGCCAGCCTGCTGGATGATATCCCTGGTGTCGGGCCGGCCACCCGCAAGAAACTCCTTCGTAACTTCGGCTCTATCCGTGGCATTGCCCGGGTCAGTGAAACGGATTTGGTACTGGCAGTCGGTGCTTCAAAAGCGCAACTATTAAAAAAGTATCTTAAGGATTAATCCCTATTGCCGATTTAGCGTTATATAAATTCTATATGGTTTTTATATAGTGTAATTTTAGGTTGATAGCGGTCGCCGAGGCGAAGATTTGCTATACTGAGGATTAAATTATGGAATCTAGATTTTCAAGTGAGTTTTTTGCCGGTAACCGGCAAAGGCTCCGAGAGTTATTTACCGGCACGGCACCGATTGTGGTGACGGCCAATGGCCTGCTACAGCGCGGTGCGGACAGCACCTATGCCTTTTCCCAGGATGCTAATTTCTGGTACCTGACCGGCATTGATGAGCCGGACATTCTACTGGTGATGGATCGCGACAAAGAGTACCTGATAGTACCTAAGCGTTCGGCCAGCCGCGAGGCCTTTGACGGCATGGTTGAAACCGAGCCGCTGACCCGTCGCTCCGGCATCCAGATTGTCTTGGATGACACGGCCGGCTGGGAACAACTGGAAGCGCGGCTTAGGAAAGTCAAACACGCTGTGACCCTGGCTGTGCCACTGCCCTACGTTGAGCAGTATGGCATGTACACCAACCCGGCTCGGGCCGCCTTGGTGGAGCGCCTCAAAACCGATAAACCGGAGCTTGAGTTATTGGATCTGCACCATCATCTGATTCGCCTGCGCATGGTGAAACAGCCAGAAGAATTGACAGCTATCCAGGCGGCTATAGACAGTACAATCAGTACGCTTAAAGCAGTCACCCGGCCAGCCAAGCTAAAAAATTATAGCCATGAATACGAGATCGAAGCCGACCTGAGCCGCGGTTTCCGTCGTGGCGGCGCCCATGGCCATGCCTTTGAACCGATCATAGCCGGCGGCGAGCGAGCCTGCACCCTGCACAATGTTGCCAATGCCGGCGCCCTATCAGCCGATGAGCTGGTATTGCTGGACGTTGGCGCCGAGGTGGAACACTACGCCGCCGACATTACCCGTACGATTAGCCTCGGCACGCCTTCGCGCCGCCAGCAGGCCGTTCATGCCGCCGTGCTGGAGGTTCAAAAGTTTGCCTTTAGCCTTCTAAAACCCGGCGTAGTCATGAAGGATTATGAGGAGCAGATTGAGCACTTCATGGGTGAAAAGTTACGTGAACTGGGGCTGATCAAAACCATCAGCCATGAAGCCGTCCGCAAATTTTATCCCCATGCTACCTCGCATTTCCTGGGCCTCAATGTTCACGACGTCGGTGATTATGAACGGCCGCTGGAACCCGGCATGGTTCTGACTGTCGAACCCGGCATTTATATTCCCCAAGAGCGAATTGGCGTCCGGATTGAAGATGACGTGCTGGTGACCGCCAAGGGCATTAAAATCCTCACCGATAAACTGCCACGTGAGTTGCAGTAACGAAAATCCTGTACAATAGAACCAAATGCGTATGAACCGGCCACTTTATCGTTTTCTGACCCGTTGGTTTGTCTGTAGCCTGGGCTTGTGGATTGCCGCCGGTTTTCTGAGCAGTAGTATCAGTTATGACAGCCGCTTTCGGGTAATCGTGATTGCCGGCCTAATACTGGCGGTGATCAATGTTGTGATCAAGCCGATCCTGGTCATCTTTTCATTGCCGGCCATCCTGCTGACCCTGGGGCTGTTCATGATTATTATCAATGGCCTGACGGTCTTTATTGCCAGCAAATTATATGAGTCCTTGCATATCACCAACTTCTGGGCGGCGGTATTTGCCGGTATGGTTATCGGGCTGGTAAACTATCTGGTAACGGCCATCTTGGATGACACGGCCGAGGAGAAACGAGCATGACTATCTGGAACTATCTGACTATCGGTTCAATGGCACTGATGACATTTCTGATCCTGATTCAGACCCGTGGAGCTAGTCTGGGAGCCGGGCTGGGCGGAGCCGGCGAGGTCAACACCACCCGTCGCGGCACCGACAAGACAATTTTTCAACTGACGATTATTTGCGCGCTTGTTTTCAGCCTGTCACTGATACTCGGCGTTATCATCAGAAAATAAAACGGGGGGCCGATGAAGACTCGACTCATCCGATTACGCTTCAGATTTAGGCGGCGGGTACGCAAGAGTCAGCGCCAGGTCGAAGACCTGAGCACTCAGGCCGAGGAGCACATCGACCGGCACCTGCTGAGGCGTTTTAGTCGTCTGGCACCGGTACAGCGCTTTGTAATTAGCTGGTTGGGACTACTGGTGCTGTTGATCGGCGCCATGGTCGCCCAGAATCTGTCCCTGAGCAGTCATTATCAAACGTTAAGAACTATACCGGGCGGTATTTATAACGAAGGTGTGCACGGGCGCTTTACCAATGCCAGCCCGTTGTACGCCACCAGTGATGCCGACACCACGGTGTCACGTTTGATATTTGCCGGCTTGCTGTCAGTTGATGAGTGGGGCAAACCAGTCGGCGATCTGGCCAGTGATTACAATGTCGATGCCCATGGCACTACCTATACCGTTCACCTAAAGCCCGGCCTCAAATGGCAAGACGGCCAGCCGCTGACCAGCGCCGACGTGTTGTTTACCTATCGGGCGATTCAGAATCCTGACGCTAAATCGCCCCTGCAAAGCAGTTGGCAGGGCATTGAAGTTGCGGCGCCGGACGCCAGAACTGTAACCTTTAAACTGCCTGGTTTGCTGGCTGCTTTCCCTTACAACCTGACCAATGGCATTGTGCCAAAACATTTACTGGACAGCGTGCCGCCGGCCGACTTACGCTCGGCTGACTTTAATACCGTTAAGCCGGTTGGTGCCGGGCCGTTTGCCTGGCAAGCGATAGAGGTATCCGGCGACGGTAATCCGCGTAACGCCCAGGAACAAATCGCTCTAACGCCGTTTGCAGACTATCAAGGCGGCAAACCAAAATTGCAGAAATTCATCGTTCAGGTCTTTGCCAACCAGCAACAAATGATCAACGCTTTTAAATCCAACCAGTTAACTGCTGTCGAAGGTCTCAACGAGCTACCTCACGAAGTTGCCGATAACCCCAGCGCCCAAGTGCATAGCTTGCTGTTAAGGGCGGCCAATATGGTATTTTTCAAAACCTCCGAGGGCGTACTTGCAGATAGTCAGGTTCGCCAGGCCTTAGTTCAGTCTGTCAACGTCCCGCACATTATTCATAGCCTGGGTTATCAAACGCGCGAGGTACGGGAACCGTTGCTACTCGGCCAGGTTGGCTATGATTCATCGCTAAAACAGCCTGCCTACAATCCAAAGGCCGCCAGGACTCTTCTGGAGAGTGCTGGTTGGGTTAAGGGCAAGCAAGACATTCGTCGTAAGGCGGATAAAAGCCTGCGCTTCACGCTTACGGCCGCCAGCACCGCTGAGTCCCGAGCCGTCGCTCACCAGCTGCAATCTTACTGGCATGACCTGGGCGTCAAAGCCGAAATCCAGTTTCTGGATACTTCGGAATTCCAGAACTCGCTTACCTATCATGGCTACGAAGCAATTCTGAACGGTATTTCTATTGGCACAGATCCCGACGTTTTTGTTTATTGGGACAGCTCGCAGGCTGACATACGCTCCGCCAATCGTCTCAATATTTCAGAGTACAAAAGTACCACAGCCGATACTGCACTGGAGGCCGGCCGAACCCGGCTCGACCCCAAACTCCGCACCATCAAATACAAGCCTTTCCTACAGGCCTGGCAACAGAATAATCCTGCCCTGGGTCTGTATCAGCCACGCCTGCTGTATCTGACCAACGGCTTTGTCGCTGGCTTAACAGCGCAACCGATAAACAGCTCAACAGATCGCTTCATCAATGTTCAGAACTGGGAAATCAGAGAAGCCAAAGTCACCAACAATCCTTGAATTTTGCTCCCAAAACAGATACGATATGGTGGTCGAAAGGCACGGGGATGTGGCGGAATTGGTAGACGCGCTAGCTTCAGGAGCTAGTGAGCTTCGGCTCGTGGAGGTTCAAGTCCTCTCATCCCCACCAAAAATTATGACTTTATGAAAACAATCGGTCACGGCCGAATGCCAAGCGCAGGAAGATTACCTGCAGGTGAACACTAACAACCACGATGGCGAATGATAACACTGAGTAGAGCAGGCCGCTGGGGCTTAGAAGGTCGCCGGCGGCGGCCCGAGAGGCTGTGATGCTATAGGGAATGATCTGCCGAAAGAATAAGACCAATAAGCCACACAACATTATTGTTGCCAGCAGGCGCAGGGCAATGTGTTCGACGGCATCTTTCAGTAAGGCGTGAGGCTGGGCATGCACATATTCCAACGATTCACGCAATTCCTCCGCCCGGCTCACCGAGCGCACAATTCCGGCGGCAATGCCATAAACCCCCAGGCCAATAAAAGTCCACAGCACCAACAGCGGCCAACTACCCTTTAGTGTTGGTTTATCACTCTGGGCCAGTTCCTGATCCGGAGTAGTCAGGGCGCGTTGAGGTTTGTTTTGCTGCCAGGCTGTCAGTTGCTGTTGAATACTGCTGTTATGAAAACTGAAAGCCACAATTACGCCCACGGTCACCAGCAAGCCGGCCGTTACGGTCAACATGGCACTCAGCCAGGAGGGGGTTATCAGGCGGCCTAGAGCCTGCCGGTCTTCTTCATGTAATTTGAGCATATGTTTTGGGGTTGTCTTTCTGGGTTGAGAGTAATCTGCGCCGGGTTTATTGTCAAGCTAAACCGCTAGTGGTAAAATGTTGACAAAACGGGGATCGGCCGCTACCATACAATCAGTTGATTTAACATCAAACATGTAAAAGGTAGAAAAAATGGGTCTTGAAACACCTCTCGGTGGCAAAGCACCTCAAAACACAGCAGGGCAAAGGCCGTGTATCACCTGAGAGACGCCTACGATTCGGAAAGCTCTCCGACAGTAGCCACCGGCGTGCTGGCGGTAGGTATTTCTGTGATGTTTACTGTCGGCCTGTTTCTGATTATCAACGCCCACAATAACAACCAGTCGCAACAACTGGCACAAACTATGGCCGCTATCCGCAAAAGCCAGACCGAAGGTATTGACCTAAGCACGGCCCTGGCCGAACTCAAAGCCGCCAACGTTTCCGGCAACAAAGACAAAACCCCCGTTCCCAGCGGTCCGGTTAACGGCAACTTTGACACCATTACTGTCAAAGGAACTTCTGCCTTGCAGGGCAATGTCCAGGTCGATAAAAATATTGCCATCGGTAGTAAAAATACCAAGGGCGAACTCAAGGTGACTGGCACAATCATCAAAAACGGCACCAACATCGACAATCTTTACATACAGAATGTCAGCGGCGACCCGCAGAACGAAACATCTATTGCCGTCAACGATATCACGGCCTCGGTGCTGACTGTCGACGAAGCCAATATTGGCGACGCTTCCATCAGCGGCGATTTAACACTCGATGGAAGTTTGAATATAGGCAGTGATCTATCGGTCGCCGGCTTGGTAGACACCCAAACCTTAAGCGTCACCTCCGACACCAGCATCGGCGGAGTATTGGACGTTACCGGTGCAACGACTTTGGGCGATAATCTGGACGTCACGGGTGACGTGACTATAGGCGGAACCTTGCAAGCCACCGGCATTACCACTACCGGCGATATCACAGCGGCTACATTAACTAGTACGGATCTAACGACCGCGGATAGCCTTGCGGTTACCACCGACGCCACCATCGGTGGCACCTTGGGTGTTAATGGCGCTATCATGGCCGCTGGTTTAACTACTACGGGTTCAGTAATCGCCCCTAGCCTTGTAGTCGACAATGGCACTGACACATTCGGCGCTATCCAAGGAGTTGTCGACACGAAAGGTACGCTCAGTCTGCTGGATGATACGAACTTCCTATCAATATCTGGCGACACTGCCCTAGATAACCCTGTAGTACTTGGCACCACGCACTACAATGATTTTGTGGGAGGCGGTGGCATCAAGCATGTATATGACGGCGGTGGAGATTTACAAGCCTACGGAAGCCTCACTATCGGTGGCGCGGTCGACAGCCTAAACACGCCTATCGGTGGAGATTTTACTGCTACCGGCAATCTGGAAGGCGGTACTATTACTCTTGGCGGCGCCGACATAACAACGCTGTTCCAGCCGGCTGGCGATTACATTGTTAACACCCTCATCACCGATCCAGGCCAACTTGCCGACGTTCACGTTACGGGTAGTATTTTGGCCGACGGCTCGATTGGCGCGACCGACGGTGCTCTGATTGGAGCTAATTTAACCAGTAGCGGCACTCTAATTATAAGTGGATCCACCAGCGCAAACGGTAATGCCGGAACTACTTTAGCTCAAGCAGCAGATTGTGGTGTCAATTTTCATCTCCACATCGAAAGATTAGATAAAGGTCTTGTCACCTTCGCAGTGTGCAGGGCTGATAGTACTGGCAGTGCCCCGTTCTATGACTTAGCTGAGAATTTTCCTTCAAATCAGAGCCTGAGTGCAGGCGATGTGGTGTCGATTGATTCGGCAAACAGCGAGTATGTTCAGAGGAGCACTGGTGCTAATGACAGGCTGGCTATCGGCGTGGTATCAACTGCTCCAGGTTATACTTTGGGCGCCAGCGGCCCAGGCTATCCTATTGCCCTGTCGGGGCGCGTTCCCGTCAAAGTAACCAATGAGGGTGGTGCGATCGTGCCGGGTGATTACCTGACTAGTGCAAGCACACCTGGCTATGCCAAAAAAGCCGTGCCGGGTGAAAAAACTATTGGCCAGGCCTTAGCCGCATTTAACGGCTCCAGCGGCACAGTCGCTATGTTCGTAAATGTTAGCTCGGGCAACAATTCACAGCTGGCCACGCTACAGCCCGCCCAGAGCGGCGCCGGCAACTTTACCAGCCTGAATGTTAGCGGCCCAACAAACTTGACCGACCTGACTGTTACCGGCCTGGCCAAAGTAGCCAACATTGAAGTCGGCGGGCATATCATAGGCAATGACGATACCCGGGGCAGAGTTACGGTTCCGAGCGGTAGCACCACCGTGCATCACGATTTTGCCAGCACCTTTGCCAAACCACCGGCCGTGGTAGCTAGCCCAACTGGCCAGGCCGTGCTGTACAGCGTTAGCCAAACCGCCACCGGTTTTGACATTAATCTGCCCACACCGGCCACCGCAGATATTAAATTTAACTATTTGGTGCAGGAATAAGCTTGACAATCCGACCCGCTACTCTATAATCCACCTTATATAACGCTAACGTTAAAAAATAAAAAGGAATCTCAAATTATGAAACTACCGAAGTTGTCACAACTTAAGCGCCGGCCGCTGGGCGAACGCGGCATGGCGCATTTTGCCGCACCGTTATTCGTCGTTTTACTCGTCGGCCTCGTGGGCACCTACATGCTGGTCGCCAGCCACGCCGCCACCCATAAGCCACCAGCAGGCACCAACTCTAACACAGGCGTCCTGGTTCTCTTTAGCCAAGACGGAGCTTATAACCGGGCTCAGATTAGTCTTGAAGGTGTAGCGCCTAAGGGATATAAGTGCGACAAGGCGCTTACATCTGTCAACATCGTCGGAGAAACTAATAAAGTCTTCGTCAAAATAGGACAGCCAACCGCCAAAAAGGCCGGTTACTCGGCCTTTGCCTGCACGCCTACTGCAGGTAGTGCACAATACAGAGTTCAGTTCGGTAATAATATTGACCCGGTTACACTAAAAGTTACCAACAAAGAAACCCCCAGCCATAGTCCTCAGTTGACACTTCCGGGCGTAGTTGCTGATATTGACGCTGGCTACTGTACCTTTGTGCATGCCGACGGCGCTACTCGCAAAGTCCCCAATAATCTCAATAGCTGTAATGGCAGCTATAATCCCGAAGATCCACCTAGGCCGCTGGACGTTTCCCTTCGCTCGCTTCCCGCACTGAGTACAAATAAGAAGAAGCTCGGTGGCTTTGCAGACGTAGGGGCTACCGGCAAAGATCTGGCCAGGCATAAGTGCAGTGGCACGGTTCATGTAGTGACTAGCTCTACTAACGCCAAAACCAAACTTGCTGCCTATGACCTGTCTCTGAAGTACACCAAAGACTCACACTATAATGACGGTAATGCCTACTGTGTCGTCAAGCTCAAAAATGTCACCATACCCAACCGTGGCTCAGACCAGACTATTACTGTTACAGTAACACTCCCAAAGACAACCTACTTTAACCCTGCCGGTCCGGTCAGTGCGACTATAAACGCGCCAGGCATCCCTCATATTTCCAGAAATCTGGTTCGATAGAACTTCAGCCGGAGTCTGGCGTAAGTCTTGCCCAGTGTGTGCTATCATATCTGTTAGATATGCTTGGGGTGATTGATGGGAAAGACTGATGAGTAAAGTTGCGCACTATCTGCAGGAGCACCTGGTCGGCGAAGTAATGACCGGTACCGATGCCCGGCGCTACTTTGCCACCGATAATAGCATTCTGCAGCTGGCACCATCGCTGGTGGTCTATCCCCGTACCGAAAACGATGTCCGCAAAACCGCTCGCTTCAGCTGGCAGTTGGCCGAGCGCGGCCGGGTGATTCCGATAACGGCTCGTGGCGCTGGCACCGATGCCACCGGCGCGGCTCTGGGCAGTGGTATCATGATGGTCTTTCCGGCGCATATGAACCGGGTGCTGGAGCTCGACACCAAAGCCCACACCGTTACCGTTGAACCGGGCATCAACTACGGCAAGCTACAGCAAACCCTGCATACCCATGGCCGTTTTCTGCCACCTTATCCGGCATCTATAGAGTATTCAACTATTGGTGGTGCCATTGCCAACAACCTGTCCGGCGAGAAGTCCGTTAAATATGGTGCTACCGGTGCCTACGTAAAGGGTTTGCGGGTGGTGCTGGCCAACGGCGAGGTTATTGAAACCGGCCACCTCAACAAGCGCGATCTCAGCAAAAAACTTGGCCTGGCTACCTTTGAGGGTGAGATTTATCGATCGGTCGACACTCTGCTAGAAGAAAACCGCGAACTAACATCACAGCTAATCCGTAATGTCGTCAAAAATAACGCCGGTTACAATCTGTTGGATATTCGCGGCAAAGATGGATCCTTCGACCTGACGCCGTTATTTGTCGGTAGCCAGGGAACCCTGGGCCTTATTGCCGAAGCCGTTCTTACCACCGAAGCCCACAATCCGCAAACTACACTTATCATGGCTCATTTTGACAGTTTGGAGCAGACCCAACAGGCCATCCAGGAATTGCTGGCTCTGTCGGAACAACCCAGCGTGCTCGAGTTGGTTGACCAACATGTTCTTCAACAAGTGCACGAACTCAATCCAAACCAGCTCAAAGAAGTTGCCACGCCGCCCTTTGCGCCCTTTACGCTGTTTATTGAATTCGACAACCCGAACCGCCAGGTTAAAAAACTGGCTAAAAAGGCCGAGAAAATTGCCGAAAAATACGGCATCGGTTTTCAGACAGCGACAGAGCCGGAACAACAGCTACAGTTCTGGAAGCTACGCCAGGCCACCAGTACGCTCATTAGCCACAACGACGGCCTGCAAAAGAGCGTGCCGCTGGTGGACGCCGCCGTGCCGCTCGATCGCCTACGCGAGCTTATAGAAGGCGCCTATAGCATCCTGGGGTCGGTTAGTCTCAAGCCGGGCCTGTGGGGCCATGTCGGTGAAGGCAGTTTGCACTTTCAGCCACACCTAAATCTGGGCGCCGTCGGCGATCGCCAAAAAGTCTTTCGCATCCTGGAGGAATACCACCAGTTAGTTATTAGCCTGGGCGGCACCATCAGCGCCTCAGCCGGCGATGGTCGCCTGCGGACACCATTTCTGGAGGCTATGTACGGCGCCGAATTATACGTCTTGCTCCAGAAAGTTAAGATCATCTTTGACCCTTACGGCACGCTCAACCCGGGCGTTAAGTTCGGCACTTCTATTGATGACCTCAAGGCTCTACTCCGAAGCGACTACGGCCTGGATCACTTATACGACCACCTGCCACGTAGCTAAAATGATAATGGTGCGCGAGAGAGGACTTGAACCTCCAAGCTTTTTAGGGCACGGCCACCTCAAGGCCGCGTGTTTACCAATTTCACCACTCGCGCAAAAAATTACTGCCTGGCTATTATATCAGCAAGATCTTTTTGCACGAAAGCACTCAGTTTATCGCGTTTTCGTTTTAGTGAAATACAATTCGTATCATAATACATGTACGAAAACAGGCGATGAGAATCGGCTTTGGCGTAAGCTAGGCTTAGACTTCGAGTTGAATTGCGTACGGATCCTTGACCCAAATTGCCAACGAGACGACTATTAGACATGCGTAAAAAATCAATAAAACAGAGGCTTGCAGAGGCGAAAGATACGTAAAACATGAAACTTGAACGCCAACGCGGATCCATATACCCATGAACACTGCCATCTCCATCAAATAGCCCACGTAAAAAATCGGCATAGTATGCGTCGGGTATGTCCAGCGCACCTATAGTTTTACTCTTTGCTGGAGTCAGTCCCACCTGAAGCAGAAAATCGTAGTAGGCAACATCCCAGAACTGTATTCTATAGGCCGTTCGACCGCCACCACTGCTTTTTTCACCTATGTAAAAATCTCTTCCAAGTGCCAGTGAAAAATTGGTAAGTTGTTCGGTGTCTGTAGACGTCAGATCAAT
>PFOA01000002.1 GCA_002792275.1 Candidatus Saccharibacteria bacterium CG_4_10_14_0_2_um_filter_52_9
GCAACTTGAGCCCAAAGCAGTTTGCTACCGCAAACGGCTTGCCAACTGTCTCACATATCTCAGTTGGAATGGTCTAGGTTTTGGGGTACTGGACATTGAAGCCGATGAGACTTATGTTGGTGGTAAACATCGCCGTGAGGGTATGTACGACAATAAAACGGCTGTAGTGGGTATCGTTGAGAAGCAAAAGGGCGGTGGTAGGGTTAAAGCCTTTGCTACTAAACAAGCAGACGCTACAGTTACACTACCATTCATAAAAGCTAATGTAGAAGCTGGTTCAACCCTGCATACTGATGATAGCCGTATCTATTCAAGAGTTAAGCGTGATTTTACTCATGAGTTCGTCAATCACTCAAAATATGAGTACGTTAAAGCTGGCGTACACACTAACACTATTGAGGGTTTTTGGGGTCAGTTGAAGCGTTCTTTGGACGGGACTTACCACTGCGTTTCACCGAAGTATCTCCAGCTTTACGTGAACGAGTTTGTGTATCGCTATAATCATCGGCACGTCGCCGCTTTCCCTGCGATGATGGAAGTGGCTGCGAAGCGAGTTCAATAAGTTTATGGAATTTGTCTTTAGCATCCATATTTCCTATGTCACAATCTGACCGAACTCGTCGGTAATGTCGGTTAGGCTCTGTTGAGCTTGCCACCTTTTTTCAAAGACAGCTTTTATCCTGTCCTTAATATATTGTCGGGTTTTGGGGTCTTTATCTACGGGAAGATATAAGTCTTCGTATCTTTTAGCAATATTCGGCAAGGTGGTATCAATAAAAATCTTACTGGGTAGTTGTTCTTGAGTGAGTTTGTGCGACAAAAGGTAAAGTAAGTAGAAAGGGTCTATGCCGTATTTGTTATTGCTATTTAATACTCTTAAAACGTGTATCTCCCTAGTTAGTAATACATCTGTATCAAATTTTGAAACTAAAGCCAAGCTGCCAATTCTATAGCTACCACGGCTTACGTACAGTAGGTCTTCGGCTTTCAAGTCTACACCGCCAGCTTTTATTGTTCGGTGAATATCCTCAGTGATTAAAGACGTAGGATTTTTATAAATTCCCCAGTTTACAATGTCTGCAACTCGCACATAGGGGATAGTCCCTTTGCCTTTATATTGGCTGGGTGGTGAGCCGTGTCCACTATAGGTTTCTAGTATACCCTCGTCAATCAATGTTTTAACTTGCACAAAGTCAAAACCCAGTTCGCTTGCTTCTTCTCGCAAAGCCTCTATCTTTTTGCCCCAATAATAACGTGGTACATAAACGTCGTTTTTTATATCACTTGCTTTTACAACAAAGGTGTTGGTGTTGGCAGGATTAGATGGTTCGGCAAGTTCTTTTCTAATAATTTCTGTATCGTCCCATATTTCATTTGTAAAAACGTGAGCTTTTTTGTCATATCTATAGATAGGTTTGCCTTGATGGTCGTGACCGATTTCTTCTGAAACAGCCATAACAATATTCTCTTGCTGTGGTCTATTCTTTTCAAGAATTAGCAGAACAGTTTTTGCATTGTTGTAGGGACGAAAAGTATTATGAGCAAGGTCAATTACGGCAATAAAGTTATTATTCTTTTTCATGTATTCAAGCACGTAGCGAGCCTTGGGAGCATGAAAATAAGTCTCTGGGATAATGATTGCCAGTTTACCCCCGTCATTTAGCATTTCAAGACATCGCTCTATAAAAAGGACTTGTGGCTCAGTATCTCTAACCTCGTTGGTCATCACCTTTTTATCGCCATCAGTTTTCCAGACGTGACCAAGCTCAAAGTGTCTAGCGTCTTCTTTTAGAACCTTTATCTTGCTGCCGAACGGTGGATTGGTCAGGACTATGTCAAACTTCTTGAACTTATCATCACCGACAACGAAAAGGTCACGGGCTGGGCCTTCAAAATCTTCAGCAGTATGTAGTGTATTCTGTTGGGCTATACCACTTCTACCATCACCAATTATTGCCATATATGCCTTTGAGATTTTTACTAAGTCCATCTCCTTATCTATGCCAAAAAAGGTCTTACGGGCTATATCACTTTTAGCTAGTGACAGGTCGCTATCCGACATACCCCGATATTTTCTATCATTTACCATGACTTCCCAGACGTGTTCAAGCGCATAAATAAGAAAACCACCACTCCCACAGGCAGGATCAACTATCGTTTGTCCAGGCTGAGGGTTAATAATTTGTACCGCCGTTTTGACAACTTCACGGGGGGTAAAGAACTCACCCTTTTCGCCGACTAGCTTGCTTTCAGCAAAAACCTCAAAGGCATCACCAACTACGTCCTTGTTAGTCTTTAAAAGGCTAAATTGCTCTAACTCACCAACTACATAGGCTATAGACTTATCGTCTAGTTTAATCTCGTCGTTTTCGTCGAACACGCCGTCACTAACCAACTCTTTTTTAACCTCATCAAAAAGCTGGTGTACTCTCTTAGAAACTTCTTTTGGGCTCTCCTCAAAGCCAACACGAAACTTAGGCAGGGCGTCTTGGTCGTATCTTTCGTCCCAGATTTTGCAGAAGATTAGCCTTATCATTTCGTTGCCAAGTTTTTCACGACGGCTAATATTGGTATTAGCGTACAGACTGTTTAACAGTCTGCGGAAAATAGCTTTTAGATTGCTGGCTGGCTTGAGGTTTTTCTTAGATACCTTGCCAATATCTTCAAACGTCTCCCCGTTTTTGGGAATTTGATAAACGTAGTCAGTTTTTATCTCGCCTGTTTGAGGGTGGCGGTAGACATATTCAATCTCTGCACCATTTGTCCACACGCCCCAGTAGCAAGAAGTTGCTGACATATAACTTTGTAGCTGGCGTACACCCTCTTTGCGAGTTGGTTTTTTTGTTTCTACTATGCCGAGTATATCTTCACTCTGGTCACGTTTGCTTTTATTAGTAGTCTTGTAAATGACTATATCGGCTCGCTCACTGCGGTTTTTTAGGTTATGTTTTTCACCCCTCTGTATCGTGACTTCAATGTCCATTTGCTCAAACGCATATTCGTAGTCATCATGAAGTATAGCCTCGTACTCTTGCCGTACTTTTTCTTCGGGTTTAGTCTTATCAACCTTTTTACCAGTAGCGAGGTCTTTGTTTAGTTCTAAGTCCATATAGAGAGTCTCTCACGATTTGGGGTAGAGTGTCAACAACAACATTTTGTGGCTCATAACCACTTACACTATATCACTATACGTGGCGTGTGGGGATAGTCTCGGGAAGTAGCCTTTGTCAAAGCTGGCCACGTAAGTCAGCGTCTGATTACCACTAAGCGGCGCAGTAGTGGAGACGCTAAAGGCGCCCTTGCCGCTATCCACCTTGCAGCCTTGCCCCTTTTCGCCGTAGCCGCCGGCGTAACACAGCGGCTGTGCCAAATAGTCCAGGCCGGCGGGTAGTTTCATGCTAACAAACACCCGGTTAAAGGGCTGCTGCCACTGGTCGCCGTTGACATCCCAATAGAGCTCGTCGTGGTCTTTATAAAAAGTTATAACGTTACGAACTGTGTAGTCGATGGTGTATTCCTGAGGGCCGGTAATGGTGCGGCTGGGATCACCGATTTTGAGTACGGTGTTGCCACTGGAGCCAGAGCTAGTGTAAGCAGTCGCAGCCCCGCTTTCAGAACTGATTTTGTTGACGTGTAGCTGTAGGGAATGATTTTTGTAGGTGTCCGGGATGGCCCGCAGGATGCCATGGTTGTAATCGGTGAAGGTGACGTTGATGCGCTCCACAATGTGCAGTTCGCCCTGTGGATCCTGCCTACTAAGTGTTTCATCGGCGGCAAACGAGGTGATCGTAAAATCATTGACGTCGGCCGAGGCTACTGCCGGCAATGCCACTAGGCTTGCAAAACTCAGGGCGGCAAGCAGTAGTTTGAGCTTTTTCATATTCTCTCGGCGTGAAGTTCGGTTTTGGCGGCTGCGGCGATGGCTTCGAGCACGTTGTTGACTTCTTTGTCGGTCAGCGTGCGGTTGGTGCCGGTGATAGTGACGCGGAAGGTCACCTGCTTATGCTCGGTGTCGTCGGCTTTTTGGTAAATGGCACCCGGGTCGAGCCTGATGAGGCTGTCGTCCGGGGCGTTGGTGCCGAGCTGTTTGTCCACGAATTCATATAATTCCTGATAGGACTTGGCGGCCGCTATTTTAAGCGTGATGTCCTGTTTGACACTCGGGAAACGAGATAATGGCGAGTAGCCGGAGCCGGCAGACAGGACGGACTGCAATTCGGTGGTGTCTACCTCGAAGCCGGCGCTGTAACGCGGCAACTTGAGAGCGCGGGCAACAGACGGTTTGAATTCGCCGATGATCCCCAGGAAGGCGCCGCCTTTCACGCTCACCAGAGCCGAGCGCTTAAGATCATAGGGCTGTACCACAGCGTACTTTTCCATGCCTTTGCCGGCCGGCTTGAACTCCAGATCTACATCGACCAGAGCTTCAAGATATTGGCGAGCCTGATAATAGGCCGCACCGGCTTTTTTTAGCTTGTCGGTAGCTGCCACTACCAGGCCGGTGAATTCGAATTCTTTGGGCAGACCTGCATCTTCGCCATGATCCAGGCTGTGGGTTTTGCCGATCTCAAACAGTGCGAATTCATCGTAGCCGGCCTTGCTGTTGGGGTGGACTTTGTCTAGCAGGCTGGGCATCAGGCTCATGCGGTAATACTGCAGGTCGGGGCTGAGGGCGTTGGCAATCTGGAAGGCTTTTTTGGGATCCTGGCCGGTTTTTTGCAACAGATCGCCGTGCACGAACGAGTAAGTCAGCACTTCGTTGGCACCGGCCTTGGCCAGGCGCTGGCGGATGGCAGATTTAGTGCCGAACAGCGGATCCGGCAGGGCCGGTTTCAGATCGCGCTTGGGCAGTTTGAGCGGCAGGTGGTCATAGCCGTAAAGCCGGCCGACTTCCTCAACGACATCTTCGGGAATTTCAATATCGGTGCGCCAGAACGGCGGCGTTACTGTCAGGTTATCGCCCTCAGTCTTAACGTCGAATTCCACGTTTTCTAAGAGTTTTTTCATGTCGGCGGCCGATAGCTTTTCGCCCAGCCTTTGGTTAATAAAGTCGGTGCTGGTTTTTACTGCTACCGCCGGCTTCACGTCGTGCTGTAGATCTATCACCGGGCTGGCGACTTCACCACCGACATACTGGCGGATTTCATCGGTGATTCTGGCCAGCACGGCCAGATTTTGCTGAGGGTTCTGGCCTTTGGTGAAACGGGTGACGGCTTCAGTGAATAAGCCATGAGCCATTGACGTGCGGCGGATGGAATACATATTGAAGCTAGCGGCTTCCAGAATGATGTTTTTGGTATTGGCGTCAACCTCGGTTTCACTGCCGCCCATAACGCCGCCAAGGCCGATGGCCTGCTTGTCGGTGGCAATCATGATCGCCTCGGATCGCGGCTCAATCTCTTTGCCGTTGAGCAGTTTGATCTTTTCGCCCTTATGGGGCTTGCGCACCACAATTGTTGCTTTGCCGCCGCTCAGAGCCTTCAGCTTGTCGTAGTCGTAGGCGTGCAGAGGCTGGCCGGTCTCCTGCATGAAGAAGTTGGTGTAGTCAACGATGTTATTGATAGACTTTTGGCCGATTTTAGCCAACTCTACCTGGAGCCAGACCGGGCTGGGGCCAACCTGAACGTTGCTCAGGACGATGGTTGCAAAGCGCGGCACCAGTTCGGGCAGTTCATTTTTGACGGTCAGCTCGAGCTCTTCGGCTTCGGGCGTCGGGAATTCCGGTTCGGTAACGTACCAGTCAGGACTCTTGAAAGCCATCTGCTGAATGCCGGCCAGCTCGCGGGCCACGCCCAAAAAGCCGAAGCAGTCCGGCCGGTGGGTGAACATCTTATTTTCGATATCGAGTACGACGTCGTTTTTGAGGCCAAAGGCTTCGGAAAAGTCGCTGCCGGGCTGGTAGTCGCCGTCAACTTCCAGAATGCCCTGGTGGCCGTCACCCAGCGCCAACTCTTTCGGAGAGGCCAGCATACCGTTGATGACCACGCCGCGCAGTTCGCGGGCTTCCAGTACAAACGGATCTTTGCCAACGGTGTCCGGCACGGTTGAGCCGGGCGGCAAC
>PFOA01000065.1 GCA_002792275.1 Candidatus Saccharibacteria bacterium CG_4_10_14_0_2_um_filter_52_9
CGTGTTCCTCACCTCCGGGTTCAAAAAACCTCGCCGGCTAACGTGGGTAATCGGCGCCCTGATGTTCGTATTTGTAATCGCCGAAGCCGAGTTCGGCTATGTACTGCGTGGTGATTTCTCCGGCCAGTGGCGTGGTCTGCAGGGGGCTGATTTTTATAACGGCACAGGCATCGGTGCCTAGATCAACAGTATAAATTACCGGCAAATTTATGGTATTCATATTGTGGCAATCCCGGCTATTTTACTGGGCTTGTTGTTTATGCACTACTTGCTGATACGATTTTTGGGTATCGCCAAGCCTCATCGGGTTGATGTTCATGTACCGACTGTCAAAGCCAATCATAAGCTGCTTTTTGGTCGCGGCGGGGTATTGGTGGGATTGATCCTGTTGCTGGCGATTGTCTTTCCTTCGCCCTTTCTAAAGCCCACCACTGCTAAAGAAATCGCTGCTTCCGACCCTAAACTTGCCGCCCAAACCCTTATCAAAGAGTTTGATCATTCCTCGGATACGGCAACCTACCTGGATACCATCGACCCTTATAAGTACAACACCAGAGAAATTTACGTGGCTCAGCCGTACGCCCAGTTATCAGGACTGCTACACACGCCAAATCTGCTGCAAAAATATAATTCCGAGTCGCCGGCCTTGCAAGCCGCTCAGTTAAAAGAAGCCCAAACTTATTTTGATAATAGCTATCCGGGTAAAGCCAATGTCAAAAATCCGCTTGAGCAAGTCATCATTTCTTTGATCAATATGGCAGCAGCCGGTTTGTATCAGCCGGCACTTAACTCCGCCAGCCCCACAGGTAATCAAACAACCTATGCCCTGCGATTTTTGGCTGATACGGGGGTAATGGATGGCCATGCCGAGGCCTTGGGGATTACTACCGATCAGTACGGTATGTTACGCGAAGAAAAGGGTCGCATTCCGCCAGGCGCCTGGTGGCTAGCGCCGATCGGCTTGCTGAACCATACGGTACTGGCACATGACGATAATGGTGACCGCGACGGGGCGATAATCCTGGGATCGTTGCTATTGTTATTGATAGCCTTTCCATATATTCCGGGCTTAAATCGGTTACCGGAGTGGCTAAAGGTTTACAAGCTATTGTGGCGCGCGTAAGCTTAAGGTAGATGACAAAAAGAGAAATAGTTGGTGTGGCTTTGGGGTTTACGGTAGCGGTGTTGCTGATGGGCGGCGGCTTTTGGTGGTGGCAGGGGCATCACGGCAAACCGGTTAAGAAACTGTCGGTCGCCCAGACGGTGGGCGATCATGTTATTCCTTTGAACCAGACACCACCGGCCAGTTCTAATAATGGCCTGAGCGTTACCAGCGGCGCGACCAGCCTGGGCCAGCTGGACGCTAAACAGCAGGGATCTGGCGGTGGCGATAGCAGTAGTTCGGGGTCGGGGGGCGGCATAGATCCGACCAAATTCGGTGAGTACGACAAGTATAAAGATGGCCAGAACGCGTTGTTTGGCGAGATGCAGGTCGGTACTGGGGCTGAACTAACGGCCGGTAAAAAGGCGGCTGTTTTATATATGGGCTGGCTAACAAATGGCACACTGTTTGATCAATCGCCCACTGGCTCGGATGGCAAAATGCAGGCCTACCCTTTTACTATGGGCGCACACCAGGTGATCCCCGGCTGGGAACAGGGCCTGGCCGGCATGAAAGTCGGTGGTGTTCGGCTGGTTATTGTGCCGCCGGCCGTCGGCTACGGTGCGCAGGGGCAGGGGCCGATTCCCGGTAACGCCGTGCTAGTGTTCTACGTTCGGCTGGTTGCCGTACAGTAAATAACCCTTGTGGAACTACCGGGTAAGTGTTACACTACCGGTGCTAGAAAAGCTGCTAATAACTTTTGTTAGGTTCTAGAGTCAATTAAGTAATATATGTACGTGTTTCAGAGGCGCAGTTAACTGGTTTGCCAGATTACCTCGGTCACGAAGGAGAGTAAGAATGGCAACCAAACTATTTATCGGTTCCCTGGCATGGGCAACCAACGACGACAGTCTCAAAGATTTCTTTGCAGGCGTCGGTACAGTCGTATCGGCAAGCGTCATAATGGACCGCGAGACTAACCGCAGCAAGGGCTTCGGTTTTGTTGAAATGTCCAGCGACGAAGAAGCAAAGAAGGCTGTCGAAGAGCTAAATGGTAAAGACCTCGACGGTCGCGCTATTGTAGTTTCCGAGGCTCGTCCCCGCGAAGAACGCCCACGTGGTGGCGGTGGCTACAACGGTGGCGGTGGCGATCGCTACTAAGTCATTAAACCGACTTATAAAAGTCCCTGGTTCGCCAGGGGCTTTTTCTTTGGTGGTTTGGCTTGACCATGCCGCCTTTCAACCGTTAGGCTGTTAAGCATGGTGCCATCTTTCGACAAAGCCAAAAAATTCGTTACCAACGCCCTGCCGGCACTGCCGGCCTTGCCCAGGCCGCCGTCTTTTCGACCCGATAAAGAGCTGGATTCGGAAGACGTGCGTGATGCCCGCGACTACATCGCCAACTACTGGGCCAAGGTGGAGCGCTTTCACCCTAAGGACGACGAGAGTCTGCTCGGACTGCCCAAGCCCTATCTGGTGCCTTCTTACCGCCAAAAAACCGGCTTTGATTATAACGAAATGTATTACTGGGACAGTTATTTTATGGTGCAGGGCATGCTCGATACCGAACACCAGGAACTGGTCAGCGGTATCCTCGAAAACCTGATGTTCCTGTTTGAACGGTTCAAGGTGATCCCCAATGCCTCGCGCACCTATCTGACCGGCCGCTCGCAGCCGCCATTTTTATCCACTTTTATATTCGACGTTTACCAGCAGTACAATCCGGGAGATGAGTGGCTCAAAGAAGCCATCCATCTGGCCGAGCGGGAGTATAGAACCGTCTGGATGGGTATCAAAAAGCCCAACGAGAGGCAGGTTCACAAAGGCCTGAGCCGCCACTACGATATTAATTATCTGCACGATCTGGCCGAGGCCGAAAGCGGCTGGGATATGACACCGCGCTTTGACCGCCGGGCACTTAACTTTTTACCAGTCGACCTGAACGCTCTGCTGTATAAGTACGAAACCGACTTTGCCCGCGCCGCCCGGATTTTCGGCGATGTCCGGACAGCCGCCAAGTGGGATGATGCCGCCGAGCAACGCAAGACCACCATGAATGCGCTGATGTGGGATAGAATCCGCGGCCTGTATTACGATTACAACTATGTTAAGGGCAAGCGCAGTGCTACCGGCAGTCTGGCTGCCTATTATCCGATGTGGGCCGGCATGGTCACCGATAAGCAAGCCGCCGCGCTGGTAAAGGCTCTGCGCAAGTTTGAGCACAAAGGCGGCCTGGCCACTACTGACGCCCTGCCATTCGGGCAGTTCGTGCTGGGCAGTCTGCCAACCCAATGGGCCTATCCCAATGGCTGGGCACCCCTTCATTTTATTGTCGTTAAGGCTTTGGAGCGCTATGGCTACCATCAAGATGCCCGTCGCATCGCCATGAAGTGGCTCAAGACTAACATGCAGTGGTATAACACCGAACATGTCTTCCTGGAAAAATATAATGTGGTGTTGCCCGAGAAGCCGCCGGTTAAAGGACTTTACCCCTCACAAACCGGTTTCGGCTGGACCAATGCCATCTTTGAACGCTTTTGCCAGGACTACGTCGACCGCCCTCTGTAAACACCCTTGACATCTCCGGAATCTGGTTGTAGAGTACAGATATGATAAGACACGACGCCAGAATGATGATGCCTATGCCCATGCTCCGCCCTAGGCCGTCTTAAGCATCTAAAAATAAGCACAAGAAACCGGCCTAGGGCCGGATTTTTCATTCAAGTGCTTTAATCATAACCAAATTAGGAGAACCCAAATGGCAGAACTAACATCCGAAAGGGGCGGCGCAAGTCAGCCAGATCCAGATATAGTCGCAGCCCTTTTACCGAGCGGGATAATACGTAGATTTGCGTTGACCGATTTCTACAGTGAGACAGTTGAAGGACAATCGGGTTGCCCTGGCGACACAGTCAGCACAATAAGCTTTGACACCCCTACGGGCGAGATAGAAGAACAACGGGCTAGCTTACTTGCAAGTCACATAAAAGTTAGTCCGGTGCTGGCACGAGTCATTGAACGAGGCGCTAACTACTTGATACCCACTGACCGCCAAGCCAAATTACCCCCCGGTAAGCGAGTTGTTTTCGTTCCTGTACCCGAAGATCTTGCAAGCTAGATTGGTTTGCTGACGTAAAGTAGGTAAACTAGGGGTAATGAGCAAGTACTACGCTACTACTTCTATTCCCTATGTGAATGCCGATCCGCACATCGGCTTTGCTATGGAATTACTGTATGGCGATGTGCTGGCTCGCCGAGCTCGCCTACAGGGGCTGGATGTTATCTACAGCACCGGCACCGATGAGCATGGCGGCAAGATTGCCGAAAAAGCCGCCGAGCAAGGCGTTGATATCAAGCAGTTCACCGATCAGGTCAGTAAGCGTTTCCAGGAGCTGGGCAAGTTGCTTAACATTAGCAACAACCGCTTTATCCGTACCACCGACCCGGGACACGAACAGCGAGCCAAATTAATCTGGAAATCACTCAAAAAGGACATATACAAAGGTAAATACACCGGCTGGTATTGCACCGGCGACGAAGCCTTCTTTACCGAAACAGAAGTTAAGACCAATAACGGCGTTTGCCCCAATCACAATCGCCCCTACGAAAAGATCGAAGAGGAGAATTACTTCTTCAAGCTCAGCGCCTACGGCGACGCCATTAACAAAGCTATTATGACCGGCGAGTTCTTGATCGTGCCCGAAACCCGGCGTAACGAAATCCTGAACATTATCCAAGGTGGCTTGGAAGATATCAGCATCTCGCGACCCAAAGAAAAGATCGGCTGGGGTATTCCTGTGCCCGGCGATGCTAAACAAGTTATGTATGTCTGGTTCGAAGCCTTAATGAATTACATTACCGTGTTGGGCTATCCCGAACATGACGACTTTAAGCAGTACTGGCCGGCCGACGCCCAGATCATCGGCAAGGACATTATTCGTTTCCACGCCGCCGTTTGGCCGGCCATGCTAATGAGCCTCAAATTGCCACTGCCCAAGCAACTCTACGTGCACGGCTTTATTACTGTGGAAGGCAAAAAAATGAGCAAGACCATTGGCAACGTCATCCATCCGGCCGATGTTATTAGTAAATACGGCGTTGACGCCTTTCGCTATTACTTTTTGCGCCACGTACCGAGTTACGAAGACGGCGACTTCAGCTGGCAGCGCCTCGAGGCGTCCTACAACAATGAGCTGGCCAACGAACTCGGCAATGCCGTACAGCGCACCGCCGCTATGATTGTTCAGTATCAAGACAAAGAAATCGGTGAACTGCCTGAATCCGGCCACGATATCGCCAAATACGAAGAAGCCCTGGCGGTCTGCCGCTTTGATCGCGCGCTCGACGAAGTCTGGGAGCAAGTCCGCGGCCTAAACCAATACATCGACGAAGAAAAGCCCTGGGAAATCGCCAAGCAAAAAGACGCCGATCACCTGCGCGAAGTACTGGCCTACCAGGTTAGTTCACTGCTCAGCATCGCCACCTTACTAGAGCCTTTTCTACCCGAAACGGCGTCTCGTATCCAAGCTGCTTTCAAAGACGGCACCGTTACGCCTATCGAAGGCACGCTCTTCCCCAAACACGACGACGCCAAAAATTAAATATTTAGGCTCTTGCCCAGCAAAACTCCTGGCGTAAGCTAAGAGGAGTATGAAATTACAGATACCATATGGCAAAATCTCTGGTTACAA
>PFOA01000085.1 GCA_002792275.1 Candidatus Saccharibacteria bacterium CG_4_10_14_0_2_um_filter_52_9
ACTGGGCATCAAAGACAAGCGCGACATCGGTACCAAGATCAGCTTGGAGGAATATATCAAAGCCTGCCGCGCCAATATGGAGCAGACCGGCGAGGAATGGGAGGCCATAATCGACCGTATCGGCCGCTGGGTCGACTTTAAAGGTGCGTATAGGACAATGGACAAAAACTACATGGAATCGGTCTGGTGGGCCTTTAAAACGCTCCACGAGGCCAATAAAATCTATGAGGGCGAAAAGGTTTTGCTATATTGCACCCGCGACGCCACGCCGATCAGTAAGGCCGAGGTGGCCATGGACAATTCTTACCAGGATGTCACCGACCCGTCGGTTTACGTCAAACTGAAGCTCAAGGACAGCGAGGCCTCGCTGTTAGCCTGGACTACCACACCGTGGACACTGCCGGCTAACACCGCCGCCGCCGTCAACGCCAAAGCCGAGTATGCCGAAGTCACAGTTGGCGACGATCAACTCATCCTGGCCAAAGACCTCCTGAACAAGGTATTAACCGATGAGAAACACAACGTTGTACCGTATACAATCAACAAGACTTACAGGGGTGAAGAACTAGTCGGCAGGGAGTATGAGCCATTATTTGAAGATCGTGGTGAAAATGCCCACAAGGTCTGGGCGGCCGATTATGTAACCCTGGAAGAAGGCACCGGCGCTGTCCACCTGGCGCCGGCTTACGGCGAAGAAGACTATGATCTGGCCAAGGCTAAGGGTTTCCCGGTCGTGTCTGTTATTGACGACAACGGCTTCTACACCGAAGGCGAGTGGCAAGGCCAGTACGTCTGGGATGCCAACAAGCCGATCGCCAAAACCCTTCACGAGCGCGGCGACATCTGGAAAGTCGACTACATCACCCACAGCTATCCGCACTGTCACCGCTGTGGTACCAAGCTGATGTACCGCGCCCACCCCAGTTGGTTCATGGATATCGACAGTCAGCGCCAGCAAATGCTCGAAGAAAACAGCAATATTACCTGGTTTCCGGAGCACATCAAACAGGGGCGCTTCGCCAAAACTGTTGAGTCGGCTCCGGATTGGAATCTCAGCCGCGACCGCTTCTGGGCCACGGCCATGCCGGTCTGGAAAGGTAAAGATCACAACGGAAAAGACCATATCAAGGTTGTTGGCAGTTACGCCGAACTCAAAGAATTATCAGGGGTAGAATTGAAAGACTATCATCGCCCCTGGATTGATGATGTAACCTTCACAATAGATGGTGTGAAGTATCAGCGCATCGATAAAGTCATCGACGGCTGGTTCGAAAGCGGTTCGATGCCGTTCGCTCAGTTCCACTATCCCTTTGAAAACGTCGAGCAGTTCGAGCAGAACTTTCCGGGCGACTTCATTGCCGAATATGTCGGCCAGGTAAGAGCCTGGTTCTACTACCTGCACGCCGTTTCGGTGGGGCTGTTCGGCAAAAACAGCTTTAGCAACGTGGTTGTTACCGGTACGCTGGCCGGCAGTGACGGCCGCAAAATGAGCAAGAGCTTTGGCAATTACACTGATCCCAACGTGCTGATGGACACCTACAGCGCCGATTCACTGCGCTTTCTGTTGCTCAGCTCACCAGTGTTAAACGGCGAAGACTTTTCGCTAACAGATAAAGAAGTGGCCGACACCGCCCGCAAACTGTCGATGGTTTGGAATATGTACGACTTCTTTACTCTATACGCCGATGTCGACAAATGGGATTGGGATGGTAATCTGGACGACCCGACCTCTGATTTGCACAACCCGCTCGACCAATGGATCGTCAGCCGCGTCCACCAGCTCAACCAAGAAGTTGACCAGCACATGCAGAAGTATGATCTGCCGAATGCCTGTAAACCTATCCTGCCGTTTCTGGATGACGCCAGCAACTGGTACGTCCGCCGTAGTCGCAAACGCTTCTGGAAGAGCGATAACGACGCCGACAAGGCCGCCGCCTACCGTACTCTACACTACGTGTTGGTTCAGCTGAGCCTGGTGATGGCGCCGTTCACACCGTTCCTGGCCGAAGAACTCTACCAAAAACTGACCGGCGGCGAATCCGTCCACCTCTTAGACTGGCCGGCTAGCGGCCACATCAACGAACTGTTGATCAAGGACATGACCCTAGTCCGGGAAGCAATCACGAATGGCTTGGCACAGCGGGCTCAAGCCGGTATTAAAGTTCGTCAGCCTCTCGCGAAAGTTACTGTTCCGGTACATCAGTTTACTGATGCTACAGCGCGAGAAGAAATCTATCGTGATATCATCGCCGAGGAGCTCAATGTCAAGCAAGTTGTGTTTAATAACACCGATGCCAGTCGCCGCGAACGTATGGAAAAACCACCGACAGAGGCCGGCACTATTGCAGTTCAAGAACATCTGGCAGTACAACTTGATCTTAAGCTTACTCCCGAGCTAAAGCGCGAGGGGCTGATGCGTGAGGTGGTGCGGCACGTCCAGCAGGCTCGTAAACAGGCGGGGCTGGAAGTCGATGACCGCATCGATCTGGGGCTACAAACTACCGATGCCGAACTTACAACGCTCTTCAAGGATCATGGATTAACAGATACGATTAAGCACGAAACGCTGGCTAAAAGTCTGCACCCCACAGCCGTCAAAGGCTTCCAGACAACCGTCAAAATTGATGGTGCCGAGCTGCACATCAGCCTGGCCTAGCCTTTACGGGGGCGGCCTTTTTTGGTATGATCTATCGGTATCTATGAAAAAGGCAGTCATTACAACTGGTGGTAAGCAGTACATCGTCTCCGAAGGCGAGATTCTTAAAGTCGAGCTCCTCAAGGAGCCGGGCAACAGCGTCAGCTTCGAGGCGTTAATGGTGCTTGATGGCGATAACGTGCAGATTGGCACACCGCTGGTGCCCAAAATCAAGGTCACAGCCGAGGTTTTAGAAGCCGATGTTCAGGCCGACAAGGTCACAGCCATTCGCTACAAGGCCAAAAAGCGCGTACATAAAGTTCGTGGCCACCGCCAACACCAAACCATCCTCAAAATTAGCAAGATAGCCTAGTTTAGCCCATCCACCCCTGTTACGCACCGCACAAGCGGTGTTTTTTAATCCCGCAAAACACGATTCTATAAACCGTCTGTGGATAACTAACAGACGGTTTATAGGTAGTTATTAATCTTACAACATGCTTGAGATCGAATATCGTACTCCCGGCGCCATATTTATAGGCTTACCTCGGGTAAATAGGCCAAATGTAAGATAATTTACAACGCTTTTGGGTACGGAATATTGAAATTTAGGCCAAATTATTTGCATAGATTTTGTATTCAAAAAGGCTTGCATGCCCCTGTTGGAAAGTCCATACTACGTACATAGGATTGGAACCGTGTGAGGTCTGATCCTAACCATACAAACAATGGTTAAAACCAAACAAAAAGCCAAACAAGTCCCTCGGTTTACCGGGGGACTTTTAAGTTACAGGGTTGCTATATCGATATTAATGGCGGAATGCTATACTTAAGCCCAAGCGGAGCAACTATGACAAAAACAATCATCGCGGTGGTAAACCAAAAAGGCGGCGTCGGCAAGACTACGACGGCAATTAACGTTGCCGCCCAGCTGGCTGGTGAAAAACGCTCGGTACTGCTGGTTGATCTTGATCCACAGGGCAATGCCACCAGCGGGCTAGGCATTCCAAAAGAGCAGACCCAAAAAACGACTTATGATGTTTTGTGTAATGGGGCATCATTAGCCTCGACCGTCCATGAAAGCCATGTCGCACAATTATTCGTTTTGCCGGCTAATTCCAATTTGGCCGGTGCGGAAGTTGAACTGGTGGGACAGGCACAGCGGGAGTTCGCCCTACAGAAAGCCCTCAAGCAAGCCGCCTATGACTGCATTATTATTGATTGCCCGCCGTCGCTGGGTCTGTTGACCATCAATGCCTTAACGGCCGCAACAGGGGTGTTGGTACCGGTGCAAACCGAGTATTATGCCTTGGAGGGTCTGAGCCAGCTACTTACTACCATCCAGGCCGTTCGCGAGAGCACCAATCCCGGCCTGGAATTACTGGGCATAGCTCTAACCATGTATGATAAGCGCAATTCGCTAAGCGAGCAGGTTCAAGCCGAGGTTAAGAATTATTTTGGCGATAAAATGTTCGACACGGTCATTCCGCGCAACGTCCGCCTGGCCGAAGCCCCGAGTTTTGGCAAAACCATTTATGAACACGATCGTTGGAGCAAAGGCGCCCGGGCTTACAAAGCTTTAGCCCGCGAAGTCCACAACCGAACAAATTAAGTGTGTTAAGCGGGGTAGGCCAGAATAGCGGCAGTCATGTCGTCGCGCTTGGCACGAACATGACTATCATCCAGACTGCGCGAGCGAGCTGTTTTAACAAGTACCTCTGCCGCAAATTCATTGTCCGGAATATCACGCAAAACTTTAGTAACTTCACTATTCGTCAGATTGTCATGAACACCGTCGGTAGTCAGCAACAACCGGTCGCCTGGAGCTATTTCAAATTCAGTTACCGTTATAGTCGGAGAGGTGCCGTCGCCGCCCAGACAACTGGTAATATACTGGCGACTTTGAAAAGCCGCTAGTTCCTTTTCGTTTAAGTTAGTCAAATCAACCACTTCGGCGAGAGTTTGCTGTAGCTGTAGCTGTTGCTGTTGTTCAGGGGTAGCGCCGCCTAAGTAAGCGTGATCCAGGGTTAAGTGGGATAACATATCGTCACGATAAAGATAGGCTCTGCTGTCGCCGGCACTACCGATAACCACGTAAGGGGTGCCTTTTTCCGTTTGGAACACCTTAGCGATGGTTGCAGTAGTAGCAATGTCTTGGCCCTCACCTTTACGCATAATAGTTTCATGAGCTTCGATGAGTACATCCCTAACCGCTAATCGTGCCAGTGGCAAAGGAACAGATTGATTATGAACAGTCTCGAGTGCTTTGGGGATGGCATGTGCAGCTAAACGTGAAGCTTCATCCGAACCAGATGCACCTCCAACACCGTCAAAAACACCAATTGCGCGCAGGTTTTCATTTATAAAATAGGCGTCTTCATTGCGGTCGGGATGCCGTTCGTTAGCTACGCTATGGGCAGCAACTTCAAAAGTCAGATCCCCATTTAACTCAGGAGTTAGGGTGTCTATATCTGCCGATAGTTGCTTAACCGCACTTATAGCTGTGCGTCCTAAATAGGTGTGGTTGGCCGAGCTTAGGTCAATGATCTCTAACTCGTCACCAGTGCGTCGGATCTGTACGTGCTTACTTGATACATATGGGTCAAAGTCAAAGCGTTCTTGATATGAGCGGCGGCCTAATATAACACGTTCACCGTCCCGAAGGGGTTTATAACCCTTCTCCGCATCGACGTCTACTTTTGCATTAGGGTCGACAATAAAACATCTTATATTTGGATTGAGACTGTCGTTAATTGAAGCAGGTAAGTCTCGTTCGGGGTCTACAATTTGCAGACGTCGATCACCCAGGTAGATATCGATAGGACCTTCTTTTATAGAAGTCAATTCATAAGTAATCGCTTTGCGGAAAGAATCACCTCCTACATTCAATCCCGAAGCGCAAC
>PFOA01000013.1 GCA_002792275.1 Candidatus Saccharibacteria bacterium CG_4_10_14_0_2_um_filter_52_9
GGGCGTGTTGGCCACGCTCTGACCTTCGTCACTCACTAGAATGAAGCAGGCTCAAGACCCATCTAAGATCCGTAATATCGCGATTATCGCGCATGTCGACCATGGCAAAACTACTTTGGTAGACGGTCTGCTCAAACAGAGCCAGACCTTCCGTGACAACCAGGCCGAAATGAGCCAGGATCTGATCATGGACTCCGGCGACCAGGAGAAAGAGCGGGGAATAACCATCACTGCCAAGGTCACAGCTGTTCAGCACAACGACTACCGGGTGAACATCATCGACACCCCAGGCCACGCCGACTTCAGCGGTGAGGTTGAAAGAACCCTCAACCTGGCCGACGGCTGTCTACTGATTGTTGACGCCCAAGAGGGTCCGATGCCGCAAACCAAGTTTGTGCTCGGCAAAGCCCTGGTGGCCGAACTCAAGCCGATTGTAGTTATTAACAAAATCGATAAAACCGGCTCTCGCCTCAAAGAGGTCGAAGATGAGTTGGCCGATCTGTTTCTGGAGCTGGCGGTGCACGAAGACCAACTGCACTACCCGGTGTACTACGCCATCGGCCGCGAAGGCAAAGCCTGGCAAACACCGCCGGCTCATCCCGAAGAAAAGGGTGATTTGGAACCTATTTTTGAAGCCATTACCCAACACGTGCCGGCGCCAACCGTCGAGCTAGACAAACCCTTCCAGATGCTGGTAACCGCCCTGGCCCACGATACTTTTAAGGGTAAGTACGCCATTGGCCGTATTACCCGCGGCCGGGCTAAGCCCGGTAGCCAAGTCGCCCTTTGCAAAAAGGACGGCAGTGTCGTAAAAGCCAAAATCGATAACGTTTTTATGAGCCACGGCGTCAGTAAGTCGGAGGTCCAAGAGGGAATTGCCGGCGACATTGTTCAGCTAACCGGCATCGCCGGTGCCCAGATCGGCGAAACCGTTACAGATGTTGATAACCCCGACGTCCTGCCAACTATTGAGGTTGAAGACCCAACATTAAGAATCTACCTCGGCCCCAACACCAGCCCTTTCAAGGGTCAGGAGGGCGA
>PFOA01000064.1 GCA_002792275.1 Candidatus Saccharibacteria bacterium CG_4_10_14_0_2_um_filter_52_9
CTGCAGAATTATCCATAAAAACCTCCTAATTTACTAACAAGTATACGTGTCTAGTTTAGGGGGTACTGGACACTCCGACCCTTGCAGAATTGCATGACAGCGCGTATTCGGGTGGGGTAAAAGTTAGCCTGCAATAGACCTGGCATAGAACAGATAAGGTTATTTATTTTGCGTGGTTCTGAGCTGAATTAGTATCAGTTTTAGGTTTGTGGCGCATGTAGATAGCCTACAGATACTACCCTCCGATCATCAACTAACATGCAGAAGTGATATAGTAAGTGAAGCATGAGAGGGTTGATTAACTGGGTGAGCCTGTGAACAAAAAACACAAGCGAATTATTATTGGCGGTGCTGTTCTTTGGTTTTTGGGCATAGTTGCCATCTATCTGCGCAATAGTAATTTTATGGTGCTGAATCCTAAGGGAGTGGTGGCGCATGATGAGCGCAACCTGATCGTATTTACGGTGCTACTGGGACTATTTGTGGTTATACCGGTGTTTATTATGACTTTTATGATTGCCTGGAAATACCGCGAAGGCAACACCAAGGCCAAGTACCGGCCGGACTGGGATCGCCATCTTGGCGCCGAGACACTGTGGTGGGGCATACCGACGGCCATCATCGTAGTATTGTCGGTGATTACCTGGAACAGCAGTCATGCTCTGGATCCGCACAAAATGCTCAGCTCTTCGCAGACACCTATGAAAATTCAGGTAATTGCGATGGACTGGAAATGGTTATTTATCTATCCCGAGCAGGGAATTGCCAGTGTTAATTACGTGCAGTTTCCGGTGAATGTGCCGGTGACTTTCGAGATTACGGCCGACGCGCCCATGAACTCGTTCTGGATTCCCCAGCTGGGCAGCCAGATTTACGCCATGCCCGGCATGTCGACCCATTTGAACCTGATGGCCGACAAGGCGGGCGAGTACCGCGGGTCGTCGGCTAACATCAGCGGCAAGGGCTTTGCCGGCATGAAGTTTACAGCCGCTGCCAGTTCGGAGGCTGATTTTAGGACTTGGGTGGCACTGGCACGCCGGTCGCCGGACTCTATGGGTGCGTCTGATTACAAACAGCTACTCAAGCCCAGCGAAAACAGTGCCGTGGCTTTGTATTCATCCGCTGAACCCGGCTTGTATGATAAAGTTCTGGCAAAGTATATGTTACCCGGGGGTCAAGAATAATGTTGGGAAAGCTGAGTCTGGATGCGCTGAACAACGGCCCGATAGTCTTGGGCGCTCAGCTGACCATGCTGTTTGGCGGCTTGGGTGTGGCCGGTTTGCTGACCTACAAGCGGCGTTGGAAATGGCTCTGGAAGGAGTGGCTGACTTCGCTGGATCCCAAGAAGATCGGCGTGATGTACATTATTATTGCGCTGGTAATGTTGCTACGCGGCGCAGCCGACGCCGGCATGATGCGCGCCCAGCAGGCTCTGTCGGCCGGCGAGATCCACGGCTTTTTAACGTCAGATCACTTTCAGCAGATATTTTCGGCCCACGGCACGATTATGATCTTTTTTGTGGCCATGGGATTGATGTTCGGCCTGATTAACCTGATTGTGCCGTTGCAGATCGGCGCCCGCGACGTAGCCTTTCCGTTCCTGAATTCGGTTAGCTTTTGGCTGTTTGCGGCCGGCATGATTCTTATCAATCTATCGCTGGCGGTAGGCGAATTTTCGGCCGCCGGTTGGCTGGCCTATCCGCCCTTAAGCGAACTGGCCTACAGTCCGGGAGTGGGCGTGGATTATTGGATATGGGCTCTGCAGATTGCCGGCATAGGCAGTCTGTTGGCCGGCATTAATTTTGTAGTCACGATTTTGCGGATGCGTGCCCCGGGCATGACGCTGATGAAGATGCCGATGTTCACCTGGAGCGTGCTGTGCTCGCTGATATTGGTAATTTTTGCCTTTCCGATCCTGACGGCCACTCTGGCAATGCTGGCGCTGGACCGCACTATGGGCATGCACATCTTTACGGCCGGTGGGGGCGGCGATGCCATGATGTACGTTAACCTGATCTGGGCCTGGGGCCATCCCGAAGTTTATATACTTATCTTGCCGGCTTTTGGCGTGTTCTCGGAGGTGGTGGCGACCTTTTCGCGCAAGCGGCTGTTCGGCTATGCCTCAATGGTGGCGGCTCTGATCGCCATTACATTTTTATCGTTCGTGGTCTGGTTGCACCACTTCTTTACTATGGGGGCCGGCGGCAATGTGAACGCCTTTTTTGGCATTATGACGATGGTGATTGCCATCCCCACCGGTGTTAAGATCTTTAACTGGCTGTTTACCATGAAAAACGGCCGCGTGCGCTTTACCACACCCATGCTGTGGTTCCTGGCTTTCGTGGTGACCTTTTCGATCGGCGGCATGACCGGGGTGATGATGGCCGTGCCGGCCATAGATTTCCAGGTGCACAACAGCCTGTTCCTGGTAGCGCACTTTCACACTATGATTATCGGCGGTGTGGTGTTCGGCTTTTTTGCCGGCCTGACTTACTGGTTCCCCAAGATTTTCGGCTTTAGGCTCAATGAACGACTGGGGCGTTACGCTTTCTGGTGCTGGTTTGTGGGCTTTTTGCTGGCCTTTATTCCGCTCTACATCCTCGGGCTAATGGGCGCCACCCGCCGGCTGGATCACTATGATGCATCGCTGGGCTGGCAGGGCTTGTTTATTGTGGCCGGCATTGGCGCCATGACTATCTTTGCCGGTGTCGGCTTTCAGATCCTTCAGCTTATCGTCAGCATCCGCAAGCGCCATGAGAATATGGACACTACCGGTGATCCATGGAACGGCCGCACCCTGGAATGGTCAACCACTTCGCCGGCACCGTTCTACAACTTTGCAGTTATCCCCGATGTGTCCGAAAGAGACGCTTTTTGGGTAGCGAAACACAAAAAAACAAGCGTGACGCCGGTTTATGAAGACATATATCTACCTAAAAACTCCGGCATGGGACTGTTTATCGCCGGTTTTGCCTTTATTGGCAGTTTTGCAATTATCTGGCACATCTGGTGGCTGGCGCCGCTCGGCCTGCTAGGCGTTATAGCCTGCGTACTGATTCGAACCACCGGTGGCGAGCATGAATACCGGATTTCGGCCGCCAGGGTTGCCATGCTGGAAGCTGATCGCCTGGCAGGCAAGGAGACGTCATGAACGACATCGCCCGCCAAGACGCCGACGCCAAAACCGTTTTCGGTTTCTGGGTTTACATCATGACCGATTGCGTGCTGTTTGCCAGTCTGTTTGCAACCTTCGCCGTGCTTCACAACAATACTTTTGGCGGCCCGGCGGGCAGGGAATTGTTCAGCCTGCCGTTTGTGCTGACAGAAACACTGGTACTGTTGACCAGTAGCTTTACCTGCGGGCTTGGGCTATTAGCGGCGCGGCGGGGCGACAAACAACAGGTTCTGATGCTGTTTGGTATTACCTTTCTACTCGGAGTTTTCTTCCTGACCATGGAGCTCAACGAGTTCCACAACCTGTATCTTGAGGGTAACAGCTGGAGCCGCAACGGCTTCCTTTCAGCCTTCTTTACGCTGGTCGGCACCCACGGTCTACACCTCACCGCCGGCCTGCTGTGGATGCTGACGCTGGGCATCCGAGTGGCCCGCAGCGGGCTAAGAGCCGTCACCGTCAAACAACTGACCCTGTTAAGCCTGTTCTGGCACTTCCTGGATATTATCTGGATTTTTATCTTCACCATCGTATACCTGATGGGCAGGGTAGTATGAGCACTGCGCCCAAAATAGTGGTAGCCCATCACGAAACGGCCCGGGGCAGTGTAAAATCCTACACCACCGGCTTTGTGATGTCGCTGATTTTGACACTGTCCGCGTATTTGTTGGTGGTCAAGAATGTCTTTAGTGGCTGGGGATTGGTGACAGCTTTGGCGGCTTTGGCGATCACCCAGCTGCTGGTTCAGCTATTGTTCTTCCTGCACCTTGGCCGTGAATCAAAGCCGCGCTGGAATCTGGTGGTTCTGCTATTTGCGGTATTGGTGGTTGCCATTGTTGTCTTCGGTAGTCTGTGGATTATGAAGAATCTACAGTACAATCACTCGCATTACCAATCGCCGGCAGAAACCGACAAATTCCTAATCAAGGATGAAGGGTACCAGCCATAAGCAGTCTGCAAGCCTACTACTGGCTGGCTAAACCGGGCATAATTTATGGCAACGCCTTGACGGCGATAGCCGGCTTTTTGCTGTCGGCATCTGTGGCAGGCAGTTTTAAACCCGGGCTATTGGCAGGCTTATTGATTGGCATGTCGCTGGTGATAGCCTGCGGCTGTGTTATCAACAATTACATCGACCGGGATATTGACGCCAGGATGTCACGTACCAAAAAACGCCCCTCCGTAACAGGTCTGATTCCTCTGCATAACGGCGTTGCTTACGGGGTTACGCTTGGGGTTATAGGCTTTGCCGTGCTGGGACTTTACACCAATCTGTTAACAGTTGGTGTTGGAGCCTTGGGGTTGTTCTTTTACCTGGTAATGTACAGCTTCTGGAAGCGCCGATCGGAGTGGGGCACGGTTGTGGGCAGTGTTTCCGGAGCCACGCCGATCGTGGCCGGCTACACGGCTGTGAGTAACCACTTCGACAGCGGCGCTCTGATTTTATTTCTGATCATGGTTAGCTGGCAAATGCCGCATTTTTACGCCATTGCAATATACCGCTTTGACGACTACAAGTCAGCCGGCCTACCGGTTTTACCGATCAAAAAGAGTATTGCTATCGCCAAGCAACAGATTCTGGCCTACATTATTGCTTTTGTAGCGGCCTGTACTGCACTAACTGTTTTTGGCTACACCGGTTTCGTATACCTGCTTGTAATGCTATCTGCGGGTTTGTGGTGGCTCTGGATGGGGCTGCAGGGCAGGCAGGCAATCGATGACCGGCTTTGGGCCCGTCGTTTGTTTCTACGATCACTCATTATCGTCGCCGTACTGTCCGTTGCGGTTGCCGTCGGCGGCCTCTTACCCTAGCGTTTAGTGCTGGTATACAAAGCCCAGGTGGTCATCCCGGCTTTCTAGTCGATCGAAGCGATCATTCATAGTGTCGAAACCGGCTTCGGTATACTCCCTTAGGTCGCTGACCTCTTTGGTGAGACCTTTGAACTTAACGTTCAAGCCGGTGACCTTTAGATCCAGGTCGTCGACTTTGTTTTCGAGAACATCAAATTTATTATCAAGTACTTCAAATTTGTCAGCGAGGACGTCGAACTTGTTATCAAGAACGTCAAATTTGCCTTCTAGGCCATCAAACTTATCGGACAAAGCACCGAGGCTAACGGCGATATCGTGTAGGCTAATGGTTTTGGTGGTCATAGGGCTCAGTATATGTCTGGCACCAAACGGCTGCAAATGATTTTAGCTGAATTTAATAAATATGGCTCTTGCCCAGCAAAACTCCTGGCGTAAGCTAAGAGGAGTA
>PFOA01000017.1 GCA_002792275.1 Candidatus Saccharibacteria bacterium CG_4_10_14_0_2_um_filter_52_9
CAATAGTTGTTTCTCGCTCATATTGCGGTACCTCACTTTCACTCCTTTCTAGTTTAGTGAAAGTGTCCAAGATGTATGGTGGGTGGATACAACCACCGAAGCCTATGCTAAGTGTTTCAGGATTGAAGGTGACGTAAGAGTGGTCGCAGGGGCTATTGATGGTAGCGCCAAAAAGGCTCGTACCTATAAGGGTGATGTCAGCAAGAAGCCCAAGGGCTGCTAGATTACGAAGTAGAATTTGCAACGGGTTGACAGGGGTAATCGGTGCGTGTTACTCTAGTGTAGTATCTCAATAAGATTTGTACTTGGTGTGAACGATAGGTCTACCAATAACAGAGGTAGAAACCGCGTGCAACCGAGGATTTTTATGCTATCTCTGAGGACAGAAAGCAGTAATGAAAGCCTTAATTACCCGAAAAGTCGGCATGACCAACACCATCGCAGATGATGGCGTTGTGCAGGCTATTACCTTGCTTTCGGTAGCTGATCACACTGTTCTCCACCACAAAACCCACGAAAAAGACGGCTATAGCGCAGTGCAGTTTGGCACCGAAACCGCCAAAAGACTCTCTAAGAGCGTCGCTGGCCATGTCAAGAACGCCAAGGTGATGCCCAAGATTATCCGCGAAATCCGCATGGACGAAATCCCAGAAGAACTCAACGTCGGCAGCAAAATCAGCGCCGACGTTTTTAGTGTCGGCGATAAAGTCCAGGTTACCGGCCTTACCAAGGGTAAGGGCTGGGCCGGCACCATCCGTCGCCACAACTTCCACCGCGGCCGTAAAACCCATGGTGGTCGTTCTTATCGCCGCCCGGGCTCCATCGGCTCTATGTATCCCCAGCACATTTTTAAGGGCACTCGCATGGCCGGTCACCTGGGTCACGAGCAAATCACCGTTCGCGGCCTCAAAATCGCCCTGGTTGATACCGAACTAGGCGTCATCGGTGTTACCGGTGCCGTACCCGGTCCTAACAAGGGTATATTGCTTGTTAAGGAGGCTACAAGGTAATGGCGGTTGCCACTTATACCAAAACCGGCACCAAAGCCACCGCCGCTGCCAAGCTCGACAAGGCTGTTTTTGGTGTCGAGACCAAGAACCACGAATTATTAAAGGTTGCTTATAACGCCTACCTGGCTAACAGCCGCGAAAACCTGGCAGTGGTTAAAACTCGCGGCCTGGTGCGCGGCGGCGGTAAAAAGCCCTGGACGCAAAAGGGTACCGGCCGAGCCCGTTTCGGCTCCTCGCGCGTACCTATCTGGCGCGGCGGCGGCATCACCTTTGGCCCAACCGGCAACGAAAATTATTCCAAACAGCTCAACACCAAAGCCAAGCGGCTGGCCATTCGCCAAGCCCTGAGCCTGGCCTCAACCGCTAATAAGATCACCGTTATCGAAGATATTGTCTCCAAAGCCGGTAAAACTGCCGATCTGGCCAAGCTGCTAGCCAAAATCGATGCCGAGCGAAAAGTTTTGCTGGTGGTTGAGCAAAAAGCTCCCGAGCTGGTGCGTGCCGCCAATAATCTGCCGGGCGTGCAGGTTGTGGGCGCCAAGTACGTCAACGTTTATGACGTGCTCAATTCCGACTGTATCGTGTTTAGCCAGACAGCCCTCAAGGCCACCACCGACCGGCTCGGCAAGGAGGCAAAATAATGAGTAAAACCATTGCTTTGCGTCCCCGCCTGAACGAGAAGACCTATGGCTTGGCCGATAGCCGCGTCTATGTCTTTGATATCGACCGTGCCGTCAACAAGCACACCGTTGCCCGGGCCGTAGAAGCCCAGTTTGAGGTTAAAGTCAGCAGCGTAAATACCACTAACATCCCTGGCAAAGCCAAGCGCGTTATCTCTATCAGCGGCAAACGCCAAAAAAACGCCGAAGGCAGCCGCAACGATTTTAAGAAAGCCTACGTCACCTTGGCCGAGGGTTATGCCTTGCCGTTCTTTGACGCCATCGAAGAAGAAGTTCAAAAGGAAGAAGCCATTCAAGGCAAAGTAGACAAGGCCGCGGCCAAGGAAGCCGCCAAAACCGAGAAGAAAGCCGCTAAAAAGGCCGAGCCAGTCGCCAAGCCCGTCAAGCAAGCTGCCAAAGCCGTTAAAACGCCTGAGCCAGTTAAAGAATCTGCCGAGGCTGCTGAGCCCGAGCCAGAGACCGAGCCCGTCAAAAAATCAGCCTGGCGCGGTTTCCGCCTGCGTAAAAAGTCAAAAGAGGAAGATGAGTAATGGCTATTAAGCAATACAACCCGACTACTCCCGGCCGCCGCGGCATGACCAGCCAGGATTTTGACGGCATCACAACCCGCAAACCATTAAAATCACTATTGGTTCCCAAGCGCCGTGGCAACGGCCGCAACAACCAAGGCCGCATCACCACCCGCCACAAGGGCGGCGGTGCCAAAAAGTTTTACCGCATTATGAACTTTAAGCTGGCTGAGGGCGTTACGGCTACCATTGAGCATATTGAGTACGACCCTAATCGCAGTGCCCGCATTGCCCGTATTAAAGAGCCGAACGGCACCTATCACTACATCCTGGCTGCTCAGGGAATGAAGGTCGGCCAAGCCATCACCAGTGGCGAAGAAGCCAGCATCGAACCCGGCAACCGTCTGCCACTCAAAAACATCCCGGTCGGTAGCACCATCCATGCCATTGAGCTCAAAGTCGGCAAAGGCGCCCAAATGGTGCGCAGTGCCGGCAACAGCGCCCAGCTAATGGGACGCGCCGACAATGGCTATGTCCAGGTTCGCCTGCCCAGCGGCGAAGTCCGCTTGATTAATGAGATGTGTACCGCCAGCATGGGCGTAATCGGCAACGAACAGCACCAGAACGTCAAGATCGGCAAAGCCGGCCGCAACCGCCACCTAGGCAAGCGCCCCGGCGTTCGCGGTGTGGTTATGAACGCCGCCGACCACCCCCACGGTGGTGGCGACGGTGGCCGTCACGGCATCGGCGGCGGCAAAAACCACGGTTCAGCGCCTAAGACACCCTGGGGACAGAAGACCCTCGGCTACAAGACCCGCCGCCGCAAGAGCACCAGTCAATTTATCGTAAGAAGCCGCCACGCGGCCAAGAGGAAATAACCTATGTCACGATCACTCAAAAAAGGACCATTTATAGACTTCAAACTTTCCAAGAAGGTTGATGCGCTTGGTGATAATGACCGTACCATTATTAAGACCTGGGTTCGAGCCAGTACGATTGCACCTGAATTCGTTGGCAAGACCATCGCCGTGCATAACGGCAAAGTCCACGTCCCGGTTTTTATTACCGAAAACATGGTTGGCCACAAACTCGGTGAGTTTGCGCCCACCCGTAAGTTCCGCTCACACGGCGGTAAGTTAGCGAAGGGCAAATAATATGTCAGTTAAAGCCGTAGCCAAAGGCGTTCAGATGAGCCCGCGCAAAGTCGGCGTGGTAGTTGCTTTGGTACGCGGCCGTAGTGTAGAAGACGCTCTGACTATCTTGAGCCATGTACCGCGTCGCTCGGCAATCCCTATCCGCAAAGCTATCGAAAGCGCCAAGGCTAACGCCGACCACAATCACGGCTACAAGCCCGGCACCCTAATGATCACCGAAATCGGCGTTACGCCCGGCCCGCGTATTAAGCGTTACCGCCCGGCTTCACACGGACGCGCCCTGCCATTCCAGAAGAAATCTTCCCATATCCGCGTCGTTGTCGACGGCGAGAAGCGTGAAGTTAAGAAACCCAGCACCTTTAAACAAGGTGCTGGTAATGATGTAAATAAGAAAGCGAAAGGTGCTGGGTAATGGGTCAAAAAGTTAACCCCATCAGCATGCGTCTCCAGGTCAATAAAGACTGGCGTAGTAAGTGGTTCGTAGACAAGCGCGATTACGCCAAGTTTCTTAAAGACGACTTGGCCGTGCGCCGTCTGATTCAGAATAAGCTCGGTAGCCGCGCCGCCATCAACAAAGTTGAGATTACGCGCACACCTAATCTGGTTACCATTACTATCGCTACTGCTAAAGCCGGTGTTGTAATCGGCCGCGGTGGTGTTGGCGCCACCGAGCTCAAGCTCGAAACCGAGAAGATCTACAAGATACCTACCCGTATTAACATCGAAGAAGTCAAAAAACCCGATATGTACGCCAAACTGGTTGCCGAGAACATTGCCCACCAGCTGGAGCGCCGCATGAGCTTCCGCCGTACCGTTAAGTCAACCGCCGCCGCTACCATGCGCGCCGGCGCCAAGGGCGTACGCATTGAGGTCGCCGGCCGCCTGAACGGCGCCGAGATGTCCCGCCGCGAAAAAGAAGTTGCCGGCTCTGTGCCACTGCACACGCTGCGTGCCGACATTGACTACGCTCAAGTGAATGCCCAGACAGTCGCCGGCATTATTGGCGTAAAAGTTTGGATTTACAAGGGAGAGGTTCAGTAATATGTTAATGCCCAAACGCCAAAAGCACCGCAAGGTGCGTAAAGGCCGCATCCGCGGCGTAGCTACCAGCGGCAATTACATTGCCTTTGGCCAGTTCGCACTGCAGGCGCAGGGCAATGAGCGTATTACATCGCGCCAGATAGAGGCCGCTCGCCAGGCCATGACCCGCTACATCAAACGCGGCGGCAAGATCTGGATCCGTATTTTCCCGCACACCCCGGTTACCCGCAAGCCACAAGACGTCAAAATGGGTAGCGGCAAGGGCAACCCCGAGTTTCACGTTGCCAAAGTCCGGGCCGGTACCATTATGTTTGAGATGCAGGGTGTAGATGAAGCCACGGCTCGTGAAGCCATGCGTCTGGCGGCTCACAAGCTACCTGTTAAGACCAAATTCCTGGTACGGGAGGAAGCGTAGTCATGAAAGTCGCTGAAATCCGTAAACTAACAACCACCGAGCTAACCACCGAGAGCACGCGCTTGCGTGAAGAGATCGCCGAACTAAAGCGTCGTTTGTACCTGGGTGAAATCCAGAACAACCGCGTGATTCGTTCCAAGCGCAAAGATCTCGCCCGCTTACTAACCGTTCTCAGCGAAGCCCTAATAAAGGAGGCCAACTAATATGGCAAAACAACTTATCGGCGTCGTCTCCTCTAACAAGGGCGACAAAACCATCGTAGTCACCGTGCAAACACGCAAAACTCACCCTCTGTACCGCAAGCAGTACACTGTGAGCCGCAAGTTCATGGCGCACGACGAAAAGAACGAGGCCGAGCCCGGCGACAAAGTAATTATTGTCGAAACCAGGCCACTGAGCGCCCGCAAGCACCACACCCTGAGCAAGATTGTCGAAAAGCCCGTCCTGCGCGAAGACACTCTGTCGATTACTAAGGCCGATGAACCAGAACGCCCGGCCAGCAAGTCTAAGGCAGAGGCCGAAGAAGTGGCGGAGGAAGAGTAATGATCCAGCAAGAAACCCGTCTAGGCGTCTGCGATAACAGCGGTGCCAAAGAAATACT
>PFOA01000044.1 GCA_002792275.1 Candidatus Saccharibacteria bacterium CG_4_10_14_0_2_um_filter_52_9
CAACAACCTGTTAGAGTCTGCCCGGGAGCTGTACGCTACAGTTAGTATGCCGCTGAGGGTGCGGCTGAGCTACCGCGATGACTCCGATGCCTATCTCGGCCTGCCGGAACTATGGAAGACTGCCCAGGAACAGCTCAAGAACGCTGTGGTGGCCAACAAACTGGATTACTTTGAAGAGACCGGCGAGGCGGCTTTTTATGGGCCCAAAATTGATTTTATGGCTACCGATGCCATTGGCCGCGAGCACCAAGTGGCCACTGTACAGCTGGACTTTGTACAGCCGGAGCGTTTCAAGCTGGGGTATATTGCCGATGATGGCTCGACCCGCCAGCCGGTAATGATCCACTGTGCCTTGCTGGGCTCGATTGAGCGCTTTCTGGCAGTCTATATTGAGCATACCGCCGGACGTTTCCCGGTTTGGGTGGCTCCGGAGCAGGTTCGCGTCATCACCGTCAACCAAGAGCCAGCCACTGTCGACTTTGCCGACAAGGTATATAACTCAGCCAAGGCACTCGGTTTGCGGCTGATGGTCGACAACTCCAACGAGTCAGTCGGCAAGAAGATACGAGCCTCGGAAATAGCCAAAGTCCCCTACACTATTGTGGTTGGCGACAAGGAAATCGCCAGCGGGGAAGTGGTGCCGCGTATCCGTAAAGACATGGCCGTTATGGAAGTGCCGCTGACCATTGGCATTGAGCAGTTTTTGAAAACCGTGGCCAACGAGGCCAAGAGCCGTGTCCTCAAAACCTCTCTCTGAAGCCGGATTCCGGCAAATGGTGGAGGCACTAGTGGCGCAAATCCCGCAGGGCAGGGTGATGACCTATGGCCAGCTGGCGGCGTTATGCGGTAACGCCCGGGCGGCCCGGATTGTCGGCGGCATAGCCCACTTTGGTGATCCGGACCTGCCTTGGCAGAGGGTGGTAAATAAGCAGGGCGGGCTGGCCAGCGGCTACCCCGGCGGCCACCTTCCGGGGAGTGATACACTGCGTGTATCATCCGTGTATCAATGACGAAAAGTAGAAGTCCATTACTGGTAATTGTTGGGGAAACGGCGTCGGGCAAAACGGCGCTGGCTATAGAGCTGGCCAAGCAGTTTAACGGTGAGGTTATCTGTGCCGACAGCTGGACGGTGCGGCGCGAGGTTAACATCGGTACCGCCAAGCCGACAGCCGAAGAGCGGGCGGCTGTGCCACACCACCTGCTAGACGTGGCCGATCCGGACGAGGACTTCACGGCCGCCGTCTTCAAAGATCTGGCCAACCAGGCCATCCAAGACATCACCAGCAGAGGTAAACTGCCCATCATGGTCGGCGGCAGTGGGCTATATATAGACGGCGTACTTTATGATTACGGTTTCCTACCGGCAGGTGACCGCGGTGACAGGCAAGAGTTGAATAGCCTGTCAGCCGGGGAATTATTAAACAAAATCAACGGCCTGGGCCTTGACCCGGGCGCCGTCGATACCGGAAATAAACGTCGTTTGATCAGGCTGATCGAGACCAATGGCGCCCAGCCAACCAAAACTGGACTGCGAGCGAACACATTGATACTGGGCATCAGGCCCGATCGTGCAACTTTGGAGCAACGCATTACAAGTCGAGTCGATGCCATGCTGGCGGCCGGTCTGGAGGCCGAAGTTCGCGGCCTGGTTGAACGTTATGGCTGGGACTGCGAAGCCCTGAAGGGCGTGGGCTATGCGCAGTGGCAAGGCTACTTTGAGGGCACCGAAAACGCCGAACAAAGCCACCAAAAGATCATAAAAGCCAGCCTCGATCTGGCTAAACGCCAGCGCACCTGGTTTAAACGAAACAAAAGTATTTACTGGTTTGACGCCCCCGTTAATTGGCATGATGTTGTAGAGTTCGTGACAACATATTTGCATACCTAAGGTTCACTATCGCACCAAACTTTGCTACACTACGAACATGATTGAGCAACTCTTTGGGTCAAAAACGCGGGTCAAGCTTTTACAGCTTTTTTACAGCAATCCGAACCGGTCTTTTTATGTCCGCGAAATCACCCGTAAAATCGACGAGCAAATTAACTCAGTGCGTCGCGAACTCAGCAACCTGCTGGCCATCGGCATCATCACATCCGACAACAACAACAACAAACTCTACTACGAGGTCAACCAGGCCTTCGAGTATTACTCACCCTTAAAGCAAATTTTTGGCGGCGGCGTAAAAAAGACCAAAAAAGCTACCGACACCGATGAAGCCGAGCAGGAACTAGACCTGCGCAGTGTTGGCCACATTGACCTGGCAGTCTACACCGGCCAGTTTACCCGTGATGAAGCCACCGGTATCGATCTATTAATCGTTGGTGAAATCAACCCCAACGCCCTGCAAAAATACGTCGACGATCTGGAATCTAAAGAGAACAAGTCCATTCGCTACACCTCTATGAGTCTGTCCGACTTCCGTTATCGCCAACAGATTCGCGATCGCTTTGTAACCGCTGTCGCCCAATCAAAAAAACAAGTTTTGGTAGACCTGCATAACCTGCTGGCCGAAGTGGCCGAATCAACCGAAGCATCAGAAGAAACTAAAGAAGAAACTAAAGAAGAAAAGGAAGCCTAGTTTTGGAGCTACAATTTTACGGGGCGAACTGCATTAGCCTGACCTACAAGGGTGCGCGCATTGTTATTGACGATAACCTGGCCGATCTGGGCGGCAAGTCTGTCGTTAAGCCGAACGATGTCACCCTTTTCACCGGAGCCCATGGTGCGCCGGCCGGCCGCCTGTCTTTCGACAGCCCCGGCGAGTACGAAGTATCCGACATTTCAGTAGTCGGTATTCCGGCTCGGGCGCATATCGACGAAGGCGGCACCAACGCCACGATGTTCAAACTGATCGTAGGTGATCAGAGCGTGCTGGTTACCGGTCACATTCATCCTGACCTCAGCGAGAGTCAGCTGGAAACCATCGGTATTGTTGATGTGCTGGTAGTACCGGTTGGCGGCAGCGGTTACACCACTGATCCGATCGGTGCCCTGAAGCTGATAAAAGAGATTGAGCCTAAATTGGTTATTCCGACACATTACGATGATAAAGCTCTGAAATTCCCGGTACCCCAGGTTGATCTGGCCCACGCCCTCAGAGAGCTGGCCATGGAGCCCAAAGAAACGCTCAGTAAGTTAAAAGTTAAGCCGGCCGAGCTATCGGACGTTACGCAACTGATTATTTTACAGGGGTAAGCAGGCTCTTTTTCTTGAGGGTGCGGATGGCCTGGGTACTAAGCTTCATTTTGACCTTTTTGCCGTCGACCATGATGGTTTTGGACTGAAGATTGGGCTTCCAGACTTTTTTGGTATGGCGCTGTGAAAAACTGACATTACTGCCGTACTGCTTGCCCTTACCGGTGAGATCACACTTTTGCATAGGGGTTAATTGTAGCCGAAATCTACCCCTATGTCAACGGATTAGCCTCTTGCCAGTTGACAAATAATCCCGGTAGTTGTATTAATTGACTAGATAGATAAATACTATGGATAAATTTGAGCAAAAACCATTCTCAATAGACGAACCAAGGGAGTTACATATTTGCCCTGCCTGTGACTCGGACTTCGTCTATCCTGATTATTGGGATATACTTGACGGCGGACAGGTTGAATTAGACTTGCACTGTCATCAGTGTGAGTGGACGGATACAGAAGTTGTTAGCATGGAAACCGTGGAACGCTTTGATGATGCGATTGGAAGAAGTATTAAAGTAATTGAGGATAGCCTAGAGCGCATGGAACGTACAAATATGAAAGCCGCAGTTGCTAGTTTTGTCAGCGCACTCGAGACTGGCTTAATCCTTCCCGAAGACTTTTGAGGCTAAATCCGCCCGGATGAATGCTGTCGCTTGCTACAATAGAGCCTATGCTTAGTAACTTATCCGGTGGCGACTTGCTGGTCGTTTTGGTGTCGATCATTGTTTCGCTGACTATTCACGAAGCGATGCACGGATTTATGGCACACTGGCTGGGTGATGACACGGCTCACCGGGAGGGGCGGCTAACGCTCAACCCGCTGGCTCACATCGATACCGTCACCACTATTTTGTTGCCGATGGTATTGATTCTGCTGCACGCGCCACCGATTCTGGCGGCCAAACCGGTGCCGTTTAATCCGGACAGGCTGAAATATGATGAATACGGCGCCGCGCTGGTAGCCCTCGCCGGCCCGCTTACCAACCTGGCCTTGGCGGCCCTCGCCGCGCTGGTTTTTCGTGGCTGGGGATCGGAACTTAGTAGTACGATTAACAACGCTATTGTTATATTTACCTCTATAAATATCGGCTTCTTCGTCTTTAACATGATTCCTTTCCCACCGTTGGACGGGTCACGCTTGTTATATGCCTTCGCGCCTGAGCCGCTACGAGGCGTGATGGATCAAATCGAAGCCGCCGGCTTTATGTTCCTGCTGATCGTCTTATTATTCGGCTTCCAGTTTATTGCTGGCCCGGTCGGCAACATCATGGAGTCATTTCTGCGCTTTCTGCTGGTATAATAGGCAGGGTCGGGTAGGGTTCTAAAAAACTCCCCCACCGGGCGAATGATTATCTGATACTAATCATTAGGGAGCTCAAGATTGCCGTTGACCGTGGTTTCGGCGTGCGAGCACCCACCTGGGAATCCTCAGGTGATCAAACCCGGTACCCGGCACCAAATTGCCAAAACCAAAGCCGTGGAACAAAAAACACAAAAACTCCATCATCATCTCCGGGCAACCATTCTTTTGGCGCCGGTTGCCGGCCTGGCCGCGATTGTACTTATCACTGGTTTATTCTTCACTCTGGCGCACGGCTCATTAACTGATATATATGTTGCCAATCTGCCGGTCAAGGCCACTGCCACTCTGCTAGAGCTACAGCGGCAAATCAACACCGCCGCTAAGAGTTATAAAATTAGCTTCAAATACAGCGACGGCTCATCCAAAAGCTTTCCTCTGACAGACACCGGCGTTGACGTCAACGTTAAACAGTCGGCCGAAGACGCCAAGGCCACGATCAATCACTCGCTGGTGCGTCGTCTGCAGTGGTGGCGGCCTATACATCTGCCCCTAGCGACCAAGCTAGATCACGACAAGCTTGAGGCCTTCATTGCCAATGATGCCACCGAAGTTAAGTTGCCGCCAAAAGATGCCAGTCTATCAATCGTTAACGGCAAGGTAGTGGTGTCGCAAGCGGCTCAAGGCAGTGGTAGCAAGGTAGTAAATGCCGAGCAGGCCATTACCTCTGTCGTCACCGATTTGCAAACCAAACCAATCGCCCTCAAACCAGCTGTTCTGGCGGCGGCCATTACCGGCCATGATCTGCTGTCCAGCCAAACTAAAGCCCAGGCGCTAGTGAGCCAGCCGGTGTCCTTCACGATTGCTGGCAACGCCGTCACCGCCAAA
>PFOA01000061.1 GCA_002792275.1 Candidatus Saccharibacteria bacterium CG_4_10_14_0_2_um_filter_52_9
GAATCAGGGAGCAGAAGATGCTGGACAAACTAACGTCAAGTTAGTTTGAAACAGGCAATACCCCGAGCGTAAGCTCGTGGGAAGTTTATTCTGAGCCCAAGCATAAGCTTTGAATACAATACACTTGACCTGTTGACAAATAGGTGTATAATGCGTTTTACAAAAGAGAAAAAAGAGGCGTGATGTACACCTTCATAGTTCTGGGCTTAGTCCCGGGCACCAATCTTCAAATCACCTTCCGGACCTGGATAGTCCTGTCCGGTCTGGCTGGCATTGCTTACTGCTTACATAAGCTGGCCGTACTGCACCGCCATCTGATGGCCGACGGCGTGCAGTTGCGCCTGCCGCTACACGCTAGCCGGCTTCATCTAAGGGGATAATCGACTCGCCGTAGAGCTTGAGCTCTTCGAGCAGATATTTTTTTTGGCCTGATAATTTTTCTTTACCCAATTCCTCGAGCCGAGCGAAATACTTGGCCAATTGGCTGGTAGTGCCACCGTCCAGCAGTTGCTGATGAATAAAATTATCCCAGGCTGTACGCTCCTCGGCGGTCAAACTATTGGGATAATTACGGGCTTTGTACAGCGGCAGGAGGCTCTTTAGGCGTTCATCTTGGAAGTTGTCTGCCAGCATCGCTAAATCCTCGGGCTTGGCGGTCCGGGCTGAGCGCATAGTCTGTTTGTCTGGTCCGCCGATAAAGCCTTCGTATAAACGGCTGTCGACCGTCAGCTGATTATCCACCAGACTGGTCTGGGCTTTTTCGCGTTCGTCGTCGAGCCGGGCTATGGCTTTCAGGATTTTAGCGGCGAATTCGGCTTGGTGTTTTTTGAGGATTTTCAGATGCCGGCTGATGACATCAAGATCCAGGCCAAGCCGTTCCCGGACTGCCCCGTCTTTGATAACACCCAGCGGTGCTACGGCCGGAGCGCGGTTATATTTGATGGTTTTTACCGGCAGGCGTACGGCGTCCGGATCTTTGGTGAAGCGCCAGGCTGATACCAGTTCGTCGACACTCATGGCCAGGAAGGGCGTTGGGTCGTGCCGCAGGTCATAGACCAGCACCGCGCCGTCTTGTGGGTGATTGGCCAGCAAAACCGCTACCGAAGTATGCAGGTGCTCACTGGAATAACGGCCGGTGGTGTACACGAAAGGCTGGCCGCCGCCCACCAAAGCGCCGACTTTCTTTTTGTCGCGCATGCCCAGCAGGTAGTCGAATAATTCCGGCTGTTTAGCGCGAATCAGTTGCGCCACCGCAATCGTGGCTCGCACATCGTCCAGAGCGTCGTGCGCCTGGCTATGATCCAGCTTATTCACCTTGGTCAGAAATTCCAGGCGGTTGGCCGGCTTGCCATCCGGTGCAAACGGCCATTTGATGCCGTCGGGGCGCAGGGCTCGGGTCATGCGCACCAGGTCTAGCAGATCCCAGCGCGAACAGCCGTCTTTCCACTGCCATTCATAGGCATCATAAAAGTTACGATAGTGCAGAAAGCGCATAAACTCATCGTCAAAGCGGATACTATTAAAGCCCATGAATATCGTGTCCGGCTTAACGACTTCGTCATAAAACAGCTTCAGGAACTCGGCTTCGGTAAGGCCGTCGGCCAGGGTTTGCTGTGGCGTAATACCGGTTACCATGATGGCGTTCGGCCCCGGCAGTACATCCGGTGTCAGTTTGATTAACACGTTAACCGGTTCTCCGACCGGTTTCAGCTCCAGGTCTGTCCGCTGGCCGGCAAATTGCATAATCCGACCCTGTCGGGCGTCAAACCCGGTTGTTTCCAGATCATAAAAGAAAAAACTGGCAGCCATAGACAGCTACCAGTGTAACATCGAACCGAAAGGTTTAGCCTGGCAACTCGGCGAAGGTATCACGCCGTAAGTTGGTGACACTGTAGCCGTAATCGCTAAAGCGATCGGTTAACTGAATCTGCCGGGTAGCTGAAAGGTGGGCGTGTTCATACATGATAAAGTGAGGCGCGTTGGTCTCCAGGTTAAGCTGGTCAAGCACGATTTTGTCGTGGCCCTCGGTATCTACAAACAGGCCGTCGATTTTTCCAACGCCATATTGCTCAAAGAGGCCTGGCAAGGTTGTCGTCTTTACGTCTGTCGGAGCAACCAAGCCATTCAGGTCATCAACCATCCAACGGTGCTTTTCAACTACTAGCGGGTCAAAACTTGACATCGGACTCATGGGGTTTCTCTTGCCTGTTGGCAAGGCTACAGCAGCCAGCATGGTTGCCGTACCTTGCCGCTCGGTAACAGCCACATTAGCAAAATCAAGACCCAGGTGCCCCTGGTAGTTCCGCTTGAGTGCTTCGAATACATGGGGAACCGGTTCAACCAAGAGACCTTTCCAGTTGTGGTTTAGGACATGTTCACGAACAGGATCAGCACCTACACCATCGTTGGCTCCTATCTGTACAAAGAAAAAGCTGCCGTTACACTCCGTGTATTCAGCCAGGTGTTTTTCGATCTTTTTCCATTTTGGAACGTCTTTAAGCGCGGCCAGCGCATTAAGGTAAGATTGTGGTCTTAATATACGTTTGGCAAGTGAAACCTTGCCCAAATTCGGCGCCATCGCCCGCACCTTGCTAGTGAGCAAAGCGCTCTCTACCTCTGTAATAGCGGCCGCTTCTGGGTTAGGTATGGCACTCATGTATTATCAAGTATTATACATTATTAATGTAGAATAGTCAATATACCAGCGTGCCACTGCCGATGCGGATGGTTTGGCCGGCTTCTATGCCCTGGCGGGTTAGTTCGTGCAGGATGCCGGCCCGGCGCATGATGTCGCGCAGGCGCTGGACGCCTTCTTCGCTGTCAAAGTCGGTACGGCGGGCAAATTTCTCGATTCGTTCGCCGGTGACAACGAATATATCATCCTCTTTGGTGACGGTGTAGGCGTCTGACGTATCTGTTAGTTTATAAACCGGCGGGGCTGATTCGACGTTGCTATCGGCCACCTTGGCACGATCGGCTTTAACCACATTGTTAATGCTGAATAACAGGGGGTTGACGCCGATACCGGCCAGTGCCGAAATCGCAAAGACCGGTGTTTTTTTGGATACGGCCTTCTTTAGCTGTTTGATCAGATCGGCCACCATCTCGGGGTCGAAGCCTTCGATTTTGGTGATGGCCACGATCTCCGGGCGTTTTGTTAGGTCGGTAGAGTAGGCTTTGAGCTCACCACGAATGGTTTTGTAGGCCGCGGCCACGTCGTCGTTATAAGCATCGATCAAGTGCAGGATGACCGCCGTGCGCTCCACATGGCGCAAAAAGTCGTGCCCCAGGCCTTTGCCTTCGGCGGCGCCCTCGATCAGGCCGGGAATGTCGGCGAACAGCAGGCTACTGGTCTTATCTATATCAACCACGCCGAGGTTGGGCGTTAGGGTGGTAAACGGGTAGTCGGCGATCTCCGGTCGGGCATTGCTTAACTTGCTAAGCAGGGTTGATTTACCGGCGTTGGGCAGGCCGACTAAGCCGACATCGGCGATCATTTTGAGTTCTAATTGTAGGTCAAAAACTTCGCCCGGGTCACCCTTTTCGGCGAAATTGGGTGCTTGGCGGCGCGAAGACACAAAGTGGGCGTTGCCAAAGCCGCCGCGGCCGCCTTTGGCCACTATTGCCCGCTGGCCGTCTTGAACCAGGTCGGCTACTACTGTGCCGTCTTCTTTGGTGGCAATTGTCCCGACTGGCACGGCCACGATCAGATCCTTGCCGCTACGGCCGTGCTTGCGAGTTTTGCCGCCGGGGCGGCCCGGGTCGGCTCTAACCTCTTTGTTATAACGAAAAGCGGCCAGGGTGTTCTGATTGCGACTGGCGGCTAGCACGATGTCGCCGCCGTCGCCGCCGTCGCCGCCGTCGGGGCCGCCCTTGTCGATAAATTTTTCATGCCGAAAGCTGAGCTTGCCATTACCGCCAGCTCCGGCTGCCACCGTTACGCGAACCTTATCAATGAAACTCATTTAGCGGTAAATATAGTGTTGGAAGTGGTTGGCGCTGGTCGTTCCGGTACCCACATGATTCCAGCCGGCCAGACCGTTCATATCGGAGTATTGAATACTACCGTCAGGCAAGACAGCTTCGACGACGGCAACATGGCCGAAATAGCCGCCGCTACTCTGGGCAATTGCGCCTGGCACTGGCGTCTTGCTAACCTTCCAACCACTAAGCGCGGCGTAGTAAGCCCAGCTGTTAGCATTACCCCAGTTGGCAGGTACCGGCAGACGCTTAGCGACGTACCAGGTGCAATAACCATAATCATAGCCGTTGCCACCATATTGGGCGGTGAAAGCACCCGACTGTAGTACTGAGGCAGTTTTATTACCATTTGGAATAAGAATTCGCGAACCAACTCTTAGGCCGTTAACTTCGGCGTCATTATAGGCAATTATCTGGTCTCGGTTGGTGTGGAATTTGGCCGCTAAACTGTCCGGCGTGTCTCCAGCATTGACGGTGTAAACAATGCCGTTTACCGGCGGAATAACCAGATGGCTACCGGCCGAAACCGCCTCGCCTGTCATATTATTGGACCAACGAACACTGTCTGAGGTGACATTAAACTTAGCGGCAATGGTGGAAACGGTATCGCCGGCTACTGCGGTGTAATCTTTGATGTCGGCGCTGGACTTGAGAGCGGTTGCCACCACCTGCGGCTTGCTGACGACGTTATTGTTAGAGGCGGCGATGGCTACGTCGGCAGCCTCGGACTGTGCCTGGTTGGTTACGGCGGTGGTTTCGGGCAATTGGCCCATGCGGGCAACGGTAAGAGCGATATCGGCCGAGGAGACCTGGTCTAGTGGGTTGGCGACTTGGGTAGCTGTTGCGCTACTCAGGGACGGGGCGGCCAGGTTGTCGGTTTTGGGGTTTTGCAACACAAAAACAGCAATTATGCCCAGAATAACCACATTGGAGGCTACCAAACCGAAGCGCACGGCCCGGCGGCGTACAGTTTTGCGGCGTAGCTTGATTTGAAGGCGGCGATAAAAGCTGGCTGACCGGAGAGTATCTGGCACAGCTAAGCGATCGGTAATCGATTGTGTGGGGGTTGTACTAATACAATCTCCTTGTCTAAAACAGAGGTAGTGCCAAACGAAATCGTAACAGATTACGACCCCTGTAGAACACTGCCTGTCAATTGTAGCAAATTTTTGACTTAAAATCAAGGCTTTTATGCTTGTTGACCTCTGTTAGTTTCCGCAGAGCTTGTGGCAGTATTTTTGTGCCAACGCTTGGTGCTCCTCGAGAGTATGCGAGAAATAGG